>SKSL01000013.1 GCA_007123015.1 Natronohydrobacter sp.
AGCCATGCGCGCCTGCTGGTGATCGTCGCGATCATCTGCGCGGGTGCCGTGGCGCTGACCACACTTGCCGTCTGGGGGATCGAGCGTCGCGTCGTGATCCGCCCTGCCCCGCCTGCGATCCGCTTCCGCGACGGGATGCGCGAGATCTGGGCCGACACCCGCGCGCGCCATTTCACCTTCTTCGTGTTCCTGTCGATGACGGCCTATTTCATGCAGGAACTGATCCTGGAACCCTATGCGGGTCTGGTCTTCGGCTTCACGCCCGGACAATCCACATCTATGTCCGGCGCGCAGAATGGCGGTGTGTTTTTGGGAATGGTGCTGGTCGGCGTCGCGGCCTCTGGCCTGCGCATCGGCAGCTTGCGCGCATGGGTGGTCGCAGGCTGCATCGGTTCTGCGATCATGCTCTTTGCCATCGCGGGCGCAAGCCTCTGGGCGTTGCCCCTAGTGCCGCTGGTCATCGGCCTGGGCTTCTTCAACGGCATGTTCGCCGTCGCGGCCATCGGGTCCATGATGCAGCTTGCAGGCGAAGGCCGCGAAAAGCGCGAAGGCGCGCGGGTGGGTCTCTGGGGCGCATCGCAAGCCATCGCGGCAGGGTTTGGCGGGCTGACAGGTGCTGCGCTGGTGGACTTGGCGCGCAGTCTCTTGCCCGTGGCCGATGCGTTCGGCGCGGTCTTTCTGTTTCAGGCCACAATTTTCATTGCGTCAGCAGCCCTTGCTGCGCGTGTCATGTCACCGCGTCCACGGGCGCTGATGGTTCCGGGAGAGTGACCATGGATTTTGATGTTTTTGTAGTGGGCGGCGGTCCCTCTGGTGCAACAGCCGCAGATGATCTGGCGCGCGCAGGCAAGCGCGTGGCCCTGCTGGACCGCGCCGGACGGATCAAGCCCTGCGGGGGCGCGATCCCGCCGCGCGCGATTGCGGATTTCGACATTCCCATGAGCCAGGTCGTGGCCCAGATCACCACAGCGCGCATGATCTCGCCCACGGGCCGCGCTGTCGATATCCCGATCGAGAACGGCTTTGTCGGCATGGTGGATCGCGAGCATTTCGACGAATTCCTGCGCGTGCGTGCTGCCAAACATGGCGCAGAGCGGCTGACTGGCACTTTTCTGCGCATCGAGCGCGATGCGGAAGGCACCCATGTGGTCTGGCGTGAGAAGGCCACCAAGGAAGAGAAGCGCACCCGTACCAAGCTGGTGATCGGTGCGGATGGCGCGCGCTCGAATGTGGCGCGGGCCGAGGTCCCGGGCGGTGACAAGATCCCCTATGTCATCGCCTATCATGAGATCATCAAGGCCCCGCCTGCCAATGATGTCTACGACCCGGACCGCTGCGATGTGATCTATGACGGGCGCATCTCGCCTGATTTCTATGGCTGGGTCTTCCCCCATGGCAAAAGCTGCTCGGTCGGTATGGGCACCGAAAAGCCCGAGGCCGATCTGAAAGCCGCCACAGCCGATCTGCGCGCCATGTCAGGCCTGACCGATTGCGAGACGATCCGCCGCGAAGGCGCGCCCATCCCGCTGCATCCGATGGACAAATGGGACAATGGGCGCGATGTGGTGCTGGCAGGCGATGCGGCCGGAGTCGTCGCGCCAAGTTCAGGCGAAGGTATTTATTACGCGATGGTCGGCGGGCGCGTGGCGGCAACGGCGGCGCAGGCAGCGTTGGCATCAGGTCGCGCGAAGGATTTGCGGATCGCACGGAAGCTATTTATGCGCGAGCACAAGACTGTGTTCAAGGTTTTGCGCTCGATGCAGGATGCTTATTACAAGTCTGATGACCGGCGCGAGCGGTTCGTGTCGCTGTGCCACGACATCGACGTGCAACGACTGACTTTCGAGGCCTATATGAACAAGAAACTGGTGGCCGCGCGCCCCTTGGCCCATCTCAAGATCGGTGTGAAAAACATGCTGCATCTGACAGGCCTTGTCAGACCGAGCTACACATGAGCTGGCTGATCCCAGCCTGGGAAGACGGCACGCTCAAACCGCTCGACAAGCTGGATGTGCATCGTCGCGGGCTGAAGCATAAAGCAATCTCGGTCTTTGTAACCGAAGGTGATCGCGTGCTGATTCAGCGCCGCGCGCTGCACAAATATCATACACCCGGGCTTTGGGCGAATACCTGCTGTACCCATCCGCAATGGGGCGAAAGTGATCTGGATTGTGCAGAACGCCGGTTGTGCGAAGAATTGGGCATCGCAGGGCTAGAATTGCGGCATGCTGGTGAGATCGAGTATCGCGCCGATGTCGGGGGTGGTCTGATCGAGCATGAACTAGTGCAGGTCTATACTGCGCGCGCGATGCCGGATTTGACTGTGACACCGAACCCGGAAGAAGTGGCCGATACGGACTGGATCAATTTATCCGCGCTGCGCGCTGTCATCGAGCGTTTTCCGGAGCGTTTCACACCCTGGCTTCGGATCTACATGGACAAGCACCAGGATATGATCTTCGGATGTCAGTCAACAGCATTGCGTCCGTTTGCTCTGATCCATTGATGCGGTGTCTAGGGTAAGGTGCGTGCTCAGCACGCACCTTACGTCAGCGGCCCTCGCGCAGCCATGCTCCAAGTGCCAGACTGGCGGCCAGCATCAGCCATGCCCAGCCGGGCAGCATCGCCGTCGTGCGCAGATCGCGGGTCACATAGGCGCCGCGCGGCGTCAGCCCCAGCCAGCCGCGCCCGGCTGCGGACCGGCCTTCGCGCACGAACCGCAGGTCAGGCAATCCGTCTTCCAGCCGCAAGCTGCCACCACGTGTCGCAATGACCAATGGTCCCAGTTTCTCAGCAGTGGCGATGGTTTCCTCGAACTCGCGCGGCGCTTGCGGGCCAAGCGCCACCACTGCGCTCAATTCCCCTTCGGCCAAATGGTAAAGACCGATTTCTGGGGCATCAAATTCGGCCGAGAACGTGCCGGGGCTTTCCTCGGTCAGTTCCAGCACAGTTTCTGACCCATCAGGGCCAGTCAGGGTCACTTCGCCCACATCATCGCGCAAGCTTCGCCGCAGGATGGTGATGCGATTGCCCTCTGCGGTCGCCGTCAGGGTCTCTTCTTCCAATTCGGGCTCACCCATCATCCAATGCGCCAGACGCCGCAACAGTTCAAGCTGCGGGCCACCGCCCTCATATCCGCGATCCCACAGCCATGTCTGATCAGATGCCAGCAGCGCCAGTCGCCCCTCACCGACCCGGTCAAGCATCAGAAGCGGGCGACCATCGACACCGCTCATCACAGTCTGGCCTTGCTCAGATGTCATCTCGATCTGCCGGAACCACCGGCCCCAGCCCGGTCCATCTTCTGCCGCGGGCGCCAGCGCTTCCAACCCAGAGGTCACGGGGTGCCGCTGGCCAAGTTCCGTCACTTGCGGTGTAAAGCCTTCTTCGATCACCCGCGCCGTCGGGCGCGCTGGAAACACTTCGCCCAGGGGCGAGCGCCAGATGCTATCTGCGCTGGCCAGTTCCGGCCCGCCAACAACCAGAAGTGCCCCGCCATCTTCCACATAGCGCGCGATATTCGCAAAATAGCTGTTCGGCAGAATACCCCGACGGCGGTAGCGGTCGAAAATGATCAGATCGAATTCATCGATCTTCTCGACGAACAATTCCCGCGTGGGAAACGCGATCAGAGACAGCTCGTTCACCGGCACCCCATCATGACGGTCTGGCGGGCGCAGAATCGTGAAATGCACCAGATCCACGGCCGGATCAGATTTCAGCAAGTTCCGCCATGTGCGCTGCCCGGCATTGGGCTCACCCGACACCAGCAGTACGCTCAGCCGGTCGCGCACACCGTTGATCTGCACGATCGCTGCATTATTGCGTGTGGTCAATTCGCCCTCGGCCTCGTCCAGTTCAAACTGCAGGACATTCATCCCACCGCGATCCAGCGTGACCGTGATCTCCATATCCTCGCCCACAGGCACCATGGCGCGCATCATCTCGCCGCCATTGATCGCATAATTGATCGCGGCGAAACCGCTTTGGTCGGGGGGAACAGCGCCCTGATCCTCGATCCGAAGGCCCAGCGTGATCGGTTCGCCGAGAATGGCAAAGGCAGGCGCATTGCGCACGATCAATCGGCGATCCCAATCACTGGCCTCGCCTGTCTTGAGCAGATGGAAAGGCGCGGGCAATTGCCGGTCCAGAAGCTCATCATGCACCTGACCGTCCGTTATGGCGAACACCCCTGCCAGACGATCCCGCGGCAGATCCGAGAGCGCTTCTGCCAGAGCCGTGTTGAACTCGGTCCCCTGATTGCGCGGCCCGTCAGGCAGGTGGACAATGCGCGCATTGATGCCATCCAGTCGCTCTACCCGGGTTTCCAGATGCTCAAGCGCGGCGGCAGTTTGATCAGCGCGGATGCCCAGCCGGTTCGAGGCGGTTTCATCCACCATGATCAAGGCAATATCATCAAGGCTGTCGCGATTTTCGATCTGCAGCGAGGGATTCGTGAGCGCCGCAATCAGCGCAAAAGCCGCAAGCCCTCGCAGCCACCAGCCGCGCAAGCCCCGCCACAATGCGAAGCCCACCATCACTGCCGAAGCCCCGGCAATGACCCCGATGACAGGCCATGCGAGCAATGGCGCAAAGACGATCTCTTGTCCGCGCATCATTGACCCAGCCTTTCCAGCAATGCCGGGACATGTACCTGATCGGATTTGTAATTGCCGGTCAGGACATGCGTGATCAGATTGATCCCGAACCGATAGGCGATCTCGCGCTGCTGGTCCCCGGAATAGCCCATGCCCAGCCGGACTTTCGGACGCCCCTGCTCATCGACGGCCCAAGCCGACGCCCAGTCATGCCCGCCTATGATCACAGGGGTGACACCGTCATTGAGGTTACGGAACGGCATGCCTTCGGCGCGCTCGGCATCTGGCGGCGCAGCTTCGACCCAGACATCGCGGCCAGTGTGGCGTCCGGGAAATTCCTGGATCAGATAGAAGGTACGGGTCAGGATATGGTCCTCCGGGATTGGTTCCAGGGGTGGAATATCGAGGGCGCGTGCAATCGCCTGCAAGCGGCGCGCTTCGGGCGTGGTCCGGGTCAGCCCGGCCAGTTCAGCATCGCGCGTGTCAAACATGATCATGCCACCGCCCCGCAGATAGCGATTAAGCCGGGCTGTGGCCGCATCTGACGGGATCGGTGTATTCTCGGTGATGGGCCAGTACAGAAACGGGAAAAAGGTCAGCTCATCGCTTTCAATATCGACACCGATGGGGGGACCGGGTTCGACGGATGTGCGCGCATAGAGCACCCGGCTCAGACCCAGAAGCCCTGCACGCGCGATGTCATCGACGCGGGCATCGCCAGTCAAGACGTGCCCCAGCACCATGTCAGAGGTGGCCTGCAGTGCCAGCCGGTCATCGGCCTGCGCCGGGCTGTGATGTAGCCCGAGCATGACAAAGGCCGCAGCCGCTACAGCGTTGCGCAACCTTCCCGACACCCAGAGTGCCGCCAGAATATCGATCAAGAGCAATCCCAGTCCCAATGACAGGAAAACTGCTGTCAGATCACGTTCTTCTGCGATCGTGTCACGTTCGACAATGACCGAGGACGGCCATTGCGCAGGGCGCAATTCCATGTCGGACTGGCCGATATTCAGCGCAAGCGATCCAGCCGCACTGCGGTAGACACCGGGGGGAAGATCAGGGCCGAACTGGCCCTCGACCATGCGCGCGCCTGCAATGACAGGGCGCTGGCTGGCATCAATCACCTGCCCGAACCCGTCCAGGGCACGCTCTGGTTGCCAATCCGTCGCGGCCATGGCTTCGGCTGTCGGTGCGACAGTGCGGGTCGAAACTGCAAGCCGCTCCAGCATCTGCACGAACAGCCCCGAAAGCGGCAACGTGGACCATTCAGCATTGGCAGTTGTATGGATCAGCACGATCTGCCCCTCGCCCGAGAATTTCCGCGTCACCAGTGGTGTCCCGTCGGCAAGTGCTGCAATCGTGCGCTCTGAAAGTGTCGGGTCAGGTTGCGCCAGAACCTGTGCACTGATCGTAACGTCAGACGGGATGCTCAGGCCCGCAAAGGGCGAGTCGCTGGCAAAAGCACGCAATTCGCGCGGCGCGCCCCAGCTCATCGCGCCACCGACAGTGCGCCCACCGATGCGCAGGCGCACGGGCAGAAGCGGGTCTTCTTCAGCGCGCGCGACATCGCTGGCCGCCAGACGCGGCCCTGCAAAGCGCAACAGCAAACCGCCATCATTGACGAAATCATGAATCTGCGCAGTCTCGATTTCGGCCAGTTGCGCGATATCAACAAGGATCAGCACATCGGGCGCGGTCAGCAGCAGGTCATCGATTGACGGGCTTTCATAGAGATCTGCCACAGGTTCCAGTGCCTGACGCAGATAGAAGAAGGGTGAGAGCAAATCCAGCCCTTCACGTCCCTCGCGCCCTGTCAGAAGGCCAACCTTGCGCCGTTGCAAAGCATCATCACTCAGCGCAACAGCGCCTGCGCTGCGCTCGCTGGCAATCTGAAACCGCGTGATGCGATTGCGCAATTCCGGCTGCAAAGTCAGGTCCACCTGTGCCGTGGTCGCGCCTGCGTCAAATTCTGCCTCGGCGCGATGCAGCAAGCGCTCGATCCCGGCCGGGTCGCGGCCTGTGGCCGTGATCTCGACACTCTGAGCAGGCAATCCGGCCGGACGATGCGCGCTCAACGACACGACGCCTTCGCGCAGCACCGGCGGCGACAGGGCCAGCGGGCTGCGCGAGGTCTCGAACACGGTCACGTTGCCACGCGATTGCAAATCGGCAAGCAAGGCTGGGCGATAAGGGTGATCAAGCCCATCCGAAAGCCAATACGTGTCAAAGCTTGCGGGCAATTGGTCCTGCCAGTCGGCCAGCTGGTCTGGCTGTGCCGTGAAAGGCGCTGGCACGATCCCGGGAACGCGCTCGGTCCAGAAATCCGCAGCCCGGAACGGCGTTTCGCCTGCAGGCGGGGCGGTCAGCGCGACCACAGCGACAGGCCGGTTGGCGCGCTGCGCTTCCTGAAGCAGATCATTCACACGCTCCATGCGGCGCGGCCAGTCCCGCGCGCTGGCCCAGCTGGCATCGAGGGCGATCAGCAGCGGGCCATCCCCGTCGCGCGCCGCTTGCGGGTTGAGGACAGGCCCGGCAAAGCCGAAGATCAGCGCGGCGACAGCCAGTGCACGCAGGATCAAAAGCCAGAGCGGGGTCTTGTCAGTCTCGGTCGTCTCATCCTTCAGCCCGATCAGCAGCGCCACACCGGGAAAGCGGCGGATCACCGGCGCGGGCGGCACAGCACGCAACAGCCACCACAAGAGCGGCAGCGCGATGACCGCGGCAAGCAGCAGCGGAGAGGCGAAACCAAGCGGGCCAATCGAGAACATTCAGCGCCCCCTGCCTGCGTCAAGTTGCTGCCAGAGCCACATCAGCGCGGCACTTGCAGGCTGGTCCGTGTGGTGGGTCAGAAGCTGCCAGCCGGTCACGCGCGCAAGACCTGCGAGCATGTCGCGCCTTTCGGCCAGCCGTGCGCGGTAACGCGCTTGCAGATCATTCGCGCGCAAGGTTTCGTGGCGCAGCGCACCGGCCATGGATTCGAAGATCGAGCGGCCCTGATAAGGGAATTCTTCTTCGACTGGATCGAGGATCTGCACCAGCGCCCCCCCGATCCCGCGATCCGCTGCACGCCCGACCGCATCCTGCACGGACTGCGGGTCGCCCATGAAGTCGGACAGGAACACAGCCTGCGAATGGGTAGGAAGCGCCATATCCGGCGGCGTGCCGTAATCCTCATCCGTCTCGGTCACAAGTGACAGCGCCAGCGGATCAAGCTGCGCGCGCCCTGCACGCGGGGGCATGTCGGGCATCAGGCCGACACGCTCACCGCCCTTCAGCAGCAGGATCGACAGTGTCAGCCCCAGCAGGCGGGCGCGCTCGGCCTTGGGTGCGCGGGATTTATGGCCGGTGAATTGCATGGCCTGTGACCGGTCCACCCAGAGCGTGACCGCCTGCGCCGCCTGCCATTCGGTTTCGCGCACGAAATGCACATCCGCACGGGCAGAGCGCCGCCAGTCGATCCGCGCACCCCAGTCGGACGATGTGGCTTGCCGATACTGCCAGAACTCATCCCCTGCCCCTGCCCGCTTGCGCCCATGTGCGCCGGGCAGGACGGACGCAGCCAGCAGATGCGCCTGCGCCATGAGCGCCGGAAGTGGCGCAGCAAGGCCTTCAGCGTAAGACCTGAGCGTCGCGGGAGAAGTCAAGCAGCTGCCTCCATCTGTGTTGCGCCTGCGGCCACCCGATCAATGATCGCGCCCAGATCATCCCCGCGCGCCCGTGCCGCAAAGCCCAGCGCCATGCGGTGGGTCAGCACCGGGCGGGCCATGGTGGCCACATCTTCAACCGAGGGCACAAGGCGGCCATCGAGCAGCGCGCGGGCGCGCACCGTCAGCATCAGCGCCTGTGCGGCACGCGGACCCGGCCCCCAGCTGACCGCGCCTTTCACCGCCTCATGCGCCTCTGGCTCATCCGGGCGGCAGCCGCGCACCAGATCGAGGATCGCCTCGACCACTTTTTCGCCCACAGGCATGCGCCGCAACAGGCGTTGCGCGGCCATCAATTCAGCGGCAGTGAAAACCTCATGCGCGGCCGCGTCGCCTTCGCCCGTTGTGGCCAGCAGGATATCGCGTTCGGTCGCGCGGTCGGGATACTCGACATCAATCTGCACAAGGAAGCGGTCAAGCTGTGCTTCAGGCAGCGGGTAAGTGCCTTCCTGCTCGATCGGGTTTTGAGTCGCGAGCACATGGAAGGGTTTGTCGAGCGCGTGATGCGCGCCTGCGACAGTGACCTCGCCTTCCTGCATCGCCTGCAAGAGCGCTGCCTGCGTGCGGGGCGAGGCGCGGTTGATTTCGTCCGCCATCAGAAGCTGGCAGAAGATCGGCCCTTCGATGAAGCGGAAAGCGCGTTTGCCGTCATCCTTCACGTCCAGCACTTCCGATCCGAGGATATCAGCCGGCATCAAATCCGGTGTAAACTGGATGCGATTGCCTTTCAGCCCCATGACCGTCGAGAGTGTGTCCACCAAGCGCGTCTTGCCCAGACCGGGCAGACCAATCAGCAACCCATGCCCACCGCAGAGCATGGCCGTCAATGTCAGGTCCACGACTTTGGTCTGACCAATGAAACGCTGATTGATGCTGCTGCGCGCCTGCGCCAGTTTATCACCAAGAGTTTCGATCTCAGTGATCAGGTCACTGTCTTCACTCATGCGCAGCCTCCTTGATATGCGGGTGACGTTTGCGCGTCTTACCCTATCTGATACTGTCAGACATATCGCATGGAGCGCCAATGGCAAAAAGCAGTTCTCAACAAAATAGCGTGACCCCTTCAGCGGATGCGCTGGCACATGCAGCAAGTGCAGCGGCGAAGGGCAAAGGCTTGCCGCCTGTGCATTTGTGGAACCCGCCTTTTTGTGGGGATCTGGACATGCGGATCGCGCGCGATGGCACTTGGTTCTATGAGGGCACGCCCATCGGACGGCCTGCGCTGGTGCGGCTGTTCTCGACCATCCTGAAGCTGGAAGATGGCAAATATTTTCTGGTCACGCCGGTCGAAAAGGTTGGAATCACAGTCGAGGACGCGCCCTTTGTGGCTGTTGATTTTGCCGTGAGCGAGCAAGGCGTGGATCAAGTGCTGCGCTTCACGACCAATGTTGGTGACACAGTCAGCGCAGGGCATGATGCCCCGATCCGGGTGACGCGCGATCCTGCGACGGGCGAGCCTGCGCCCTATGTCATGATACGCGCAGGGCTGGAGGCGCTGATTGATCGAAAGAGCTTTTACCGGCTGGTTGAATTGGCTGTGCATCATGAACATGAAGGCGAAAACTGGTACGGCCTGTGGTCGGGTGGGGTGTTCTTTCCCGTGATCCCGTCACGGGAATTGTGAGGTTGCACCCGAGACGTGGCTGAAATTTGCACGGCCAGAGGCCATTTGCATCAAGATCACGCCCACTTCCGCACAGGCTTTGCGAGAGTGTCTTTGACACCGGAGATTGGACATGGCGCGCTTCTGTGCCGCGCTCGCGGTAATGATCAAGCACTTCCCGTCGGCTCATCTGTTCATAATCAAGCGACGTGACCAGGAAGAAGCGATCCAGAAGCAGGTCATCGGGGCGCTCCTTGACCACCAGCACGACCCGACGCGCCTTCTCCCAA
>SKSL01000127.1 GCA_007123015.1 Natronohydrobacter sp.
CGCATCGCGCGACTGCTCGCCCATGACGCTGTAGGAACTGTCAGTTTCACAGGCTCCACCGAAGTTGGCCTGGAATTGGCCATGCGCGCAGCCACCAACGCGAAGGGGTTTGTGGGTGAACTGGGCGGGACCAATCCTTTCGTCATCCTCTCAGATGCCGATATCAACCGTGCAGTTACCGACCTTGTCGCACGGAAATTGCGCGCCGCAGGTCAAGCCTGCTCTGCGCAGAATATCGTATATGCCGAGCGCGCAATTTATGAAGAGGTTGTCGCGCGTGTTGCGGCCGCTTTCGAGAGCGTTCAACACGGCGCTGCAGATGCACCAGATGTCAGCATGGGTCCGGTTCGAACGGCATCTGCAGTCAACCACCTTGCCCAGGCTGCGGATCGTCTTGTGCAAGAGGGCGGACAACTCATCTGTGGTGGCGTCACGCGCTACAGTGGCGATGGCCCCTTTCTTGTTGCACCGACTGCGTTGCGTACTGAGGCTGCAGGGCTGCTGGCGGAAGAGGAGCTTTTTGGCCCCGTGTTAGGCATTGCGCCTTTTGATGACCGCCAGATACTGCGCAATATTCTTGCCAGAAACCGCCAGGCGCTTGCCCTATATGTCTACGGCGAAGACATGGCCGCGATCGACTCTCTTCTGCACGGGCTGAGATACGGCTCAATCGGTGTAAACACGACAGCGATACAGGGTGCTCAAGTGCCTACTGGGGGCTTCCGGCGCGCAGGTATCGGTCGCGAGGGCGGGCACTGGGGCCTGTCGGAATTCTTGACAACCATCAACATCCGTACTGAAAGGCCATGACCGATGCGAGAGATCATCCGAACCGACGCGGCACCGCTGTCGACCTCACCAGTGGCGCAGGCTGTCCGCGGTGGAGGGCTTGTCTTCGTGGGCGGACAGATGCCACGCGACAACGAAACCAACAGAATCGTGGAAGGCGCTCACGCTCAGGCCCGACTATCGCTTGCGCATTGTGTGGCGATCCTGCGCGCTGCTGGCTCGGGGCCCGAAAAGGTCATGCTTGCCGAGGTCTTCATGACCGACCTCAGCCAGAAAGACGCCGTGAACACGGCCTTTCTGGAAGTGTTTGGCGACAATCCACCCGCGCGCAATCTGGTCGAGGTTTCGGATATCGGAGAGGGCACGATCGTCGAGGTGGGCGTGATAGCTTTGGCTTGACGAAGGCGACATTGTCACTCCGCCCGAAGCCTGGAGGGCACCCCGGGCGGAGTATGGAATGCATTGACCGCGAGCTCCAGGTTCTCGAGTATGTGTTCCTTGGTCAGCCGTTGTGCCTCTGCAATGTTGCCGTCCCTGAGATGCGAAATGATCCTTTCATGATATGTCAGCGACCGACGCGAGGGCAGCGCCTCTCCCATGATGCGAAAACGGACTGGCAACGAAACTTCGTTTACATATTCCATAACCTCGCGAAGCACACGATTGTCGGCAAAGTCGATGATCGATTGATGAAACCTGCGATTTTCTTCGAAATATGTATGAAGGTCGGACCGATTGTAGCAGTCGCGCATGACGCTGCAGACGTCGTTCAACACTGCAAGAAGTGGTGCCAGATCACGCCCTGCCAGCGCGCCTATCAATTGCGCTTCGAGCCCGGCGCGCAGCGAATAGATTTGGCGGATGTCTTGTTCGGTGTATTCGCGGACGCGAAACCCCCGCCGTGGCTGTTGTTCAACCAGGCCGGTCTGCAGCAGCATGCGCAGGCTTTCCCGGATCGGCCCGCGCGACGAGCCGTACATTTCCCGGATTTCCTCCTCGCGCAGCGATTGCCCCGGGACGAAGTCGCCTTCGATGATCCGCCGCCGCAATTCCCTGAAAATGTGAGTTGAAATCGTAGACGGGAGGACTTGGTCGACCATGGGGATTTTGCATCTTACTTCTGAGATCCTGGAATTGAAACCTTATAGCACAACCGACGCGACAAGCGAGAGGATGGTTTAGCATGACGACCGATGCCGCAAGATCCATAACGCTGAGCGGTGTGTCAAAGCGTTTCGGAACTCTCGAGGCCGTAAGCCCTCTAGACCTGGCCATTGAGGCGGGTGAGTTTCTGACGCTTTTGGGGCCTTCTGGCTGCGGCAAGACAACGATACTGCGGATGATCGCCGGCCTTGAGGCGAGCAGCAGTGGAACAATTCATATAGGGGATCGCGATGTCACTTCCGATCCACCGAGGCTGCGCGACTTGTCGATCATGTTTCAGGATTATGCGCTTTTCCCGCATATGACGCTTGCTGAAAATATCGCTTTTGGGTTGAAGATGCGCGGCCAGAGAAAGGTAGAGCGGCGTGTGGCTGCTTTGCGCTGGCTTGATCGGATCGGTCTGGCCGGCCTCTCGGAACGTCTGCCCGATGCGTTGTCGGGTGGTCAGCGTCAGCGCGTTGCGTTGGCGCGCGCCCTGATAACAAGCCCAGCCGCGTTATTGTTGGATGAACCGCTCAGCGCGCTGGATGCCAACTTGCGCACCCAACTTCGGGCAGAGTTGCGCCGCATTCACCGCGAAGTGGGCACTACCTTTGTGTGCGTCACTCACGACCAGGAAGAGGCGATGACACTGAGTGATCGCATCGCTGTGTTGCGACAGGGACGACTTGAACAGCTCGGCTCTCCCGATGACCTGTATGATACTCCGGCAAACAGCTTTGTCGCTCAGTTTTTTGGGCGATGCAGCCTTTGGCCAGCTGTGGTCGTCGATGGCGACATTGGCCGCTGTCAATTGGCGAATTATGACGTAACCGTCCTGGTGCGTGGGTCGTTCATGACCGGCGAAAGAATTCTGCTCGTCATGCGGCCCGAGTCCCTTGCGCTCTGCGACGCGCAAGCGGGGCTCCTTAAGGGCATCGTCGATGAGGTTGTCGTTCGCGGCCCCGTGGCCGATGTCAGCATCCGAATTGACGATCAACACCACGCCCGGCTTGAAGTGTCGCGGCATCGTTTTTCACTGCCAGAAACTGGAAGCGCGGTCGGTGTCTCGCTTACGGTTGACAGATTGGCCGCCGTACCCAGCGAGAATTGAGCATGGACCCCCTCGCGATTACCCGCGCGATCGAGTCGACGGCTGCGAACACCTTTCGCCTGATATTCGATCCACCAGTTTTCACACGCGGTGAAGGCGCGTTCCTGTTTACTGAGCGGGGCGAGCAGTATCTTGACCTTGTCTGCGGCTCTGCAACGACCCTTCTGGGCCATGGACATCCGGCGCAGGTGCGTGCGATCTCTGACGCCTTGGCGAGCGGTATCCTGCATACTGGCACGCGGCTTCTATCGCCTTACCGGGCAGCGTTGTATGAAAGGCTGATCGATGTGCTTCCAGCGCACCTGGATGCTGTCCATCTGGCCAATTCCGGCGCTGAAGCAATCGAGACCGCAATCAAAGCGGCTATGTATACGACTGGACGACGGCGCTTTATTGCCTTTGAGGGGGGCTATCACGGTCGCACATTGGGTGCGTTGGCCCTGACACATTCCAACGCGATCCGCACCCCGTTTGAGCCATGGCAGGACCCATGGGTCAGCTTTGCGCCCTATGCCTGCAATGACGCAGAGGCGCCGGAGGCACTTGCAGCGCTTGATCGCCTACTCGCCGGGGCGGAGGAGCGCCCTTATGCCGGGATTGTCATCGAAGCCGTGCAGGGCGTCTCAGGCGTGCGCGGACCCTCGACAGAATTTCTGGCCGGTGTTGCTAAACGCGCGCGGCACCACGGGGCGCTCTTGATAGCAGACGAGATCTGGTCCGGCTTGGGCCGGGCAGGCCGCTGGTTTTCTTTCCAGCATGCTGGTATGGAGCCTGACCTGGTCGTTCTGGGCAAGGCGCTGTCTGCCAGCTTACCATTATCTGCGGTCGCCGGCAGGGCCGCGTTGCTCAGACAATGGCCTGCCGGCAGTCATACAAGCACATTTCAGGGCAATCCCCTGGCAACGGCGGCCGCCGTTGCGACCCTACGCACAATCCAGGACGAAGGGCTTGTGGAGCGGGCCGCGGCTCTCATCGCGCCAACCTTGCACGATGGCCTTGCGGGCCTTTCCGGCGTACGGGTTGTCGGAGCGCAAGCGGCCGTAGACCTACCCTCATCGGCACTTTGCCTGGAGGTCCAACGCAAGGCGCTGACGACGGAACGTATACTGGTCTATGGTGGTGGACTAGCCGGCCAATCACTGATGATCCTGCCACCATTAACCATTTCGCTTCCTGATCTTCAGCACGCACTAAGTCGGCTGCGCGCGATCATCCTGCGCCAAGTGCAGCGTCAAGAATCATGACGGCATCTTGCAATTGCGATTGCGACACAATCAGTGGAGGGACAAGGCCGATAACCTCGCCATGCAGTCCACATTCCCATGTCAACAGTCCACGCTGCAATGCATTTCGGCGCACACATATGGCATCATTTCGAGACTGCATCTCCAGGGCCCAGAAAGCGCCCAGGCCGCGGATTTCTAGGACCGCGCGATGCTGGCGCAAAGGTTCCAGCGCCTGTCCGAGACCTCTGCCAACCTGAGCGGCCGCTGCAGGAAGGTCCTCACGCACAAGCACATCCAGAAACGCCTGAGCAGTCGCCGCTGCCGCCGGATGCATCTGGAAGGTGGATGTCTGCACGCCAGCAGGCCAACGCCCGAGCCAGTCTGCATTGCCGGCGACGATGCCCGCGGGCAAACCGCCGCCGAGTGACTTGCCGAGGATCAACATATCCGGCACCAGGGCGAAATACTCGAAAGCGAAAAGCCGACCAGTGCGACCGAAACCGGTGAACACTTCATCAAAGATCAGCGGTACCCCCATGTCACGCGCAGCGCCAGCAATAGCGGCAAGACCCTCATGATGCGCGATGCGCAGCCCGGCCGTCGCCTGTACCGGCTCAATGATGACTGCCGCCAGCTTTTGGTGCATTGCCTGGATGTGCGCGACGGCTGTCTGGGCGGTCGCTTCATCAAACGGAAAAGGCAGGATATCACATGATGGTGCAAAGGGACCGATATTGGAATTGTGCCCACGTGCACCAGAGACAGCCAGCGCGCCCATGCTCCGTCCGTGATAGCCCCCCTCAAAGCCGATGAAATGCCTTTGGCCGGTCGCGTGCATAGCCGCCTTGATCGCAACCTCGGTCGCCTCGCCGCCACTTACAGCAGGGTGGAACCGATGGAGTGAAGCAGGCAAGAGGTCAGTCAGCGTGTCATACAACCGCGCCTGCGAGGGGGAGTGAAAATGCGGGCCCAAGTGAAGGATACCCCCATCAAGCTGCGCCTGTAGCGCAGTCAGTGTGGCGGGGTGTCCGTGACCAAGTGCTGAAGTGCCTGACCCACATGCGAAATCAAGAAAGCTTCTGCCATCTTCGGAGATGAGCCAAGCACCAGAACCAGAAATGAAAACAGGAGGTGTTTCGCTGAGCACAAAGCTCTTTGTTCCGGTCGACTGCAGGGCTGCAATACGCGTTATGCACTTGGCCGAACTTTCCCGGAACAGAGCGCCGCGACCGGGTCGCGCGGCGGGCAGACCCAGCCGCAGCAAAGCCGCGCGCACGAGCGCACCTGGCCCGGTCACCACAGGCAAGCCCACCTGTGCCTCGAATGCTGTGATTGCAGCCGCGAAACGCACGCCCCCGCCTGCCAGAACCACCGCATCTGGTGTTGTCTCCAGTTTCTGGACGAAAGCAATCAGTTCATTACGCCACGCCTCGGCGGTGCGCGTGCCAATATCCAACTCACGCGTTGCACCTGCCACATGACATGCCACAACTGTGATGCCAGAGGCTTCCATGTAGCCAATAAGGGCTTCGGTCACATCAGATGAGTAGGGCGAGACCAACGCGATGCACTGCGCATCCAATGCAGACAGTGCCTCACGCATGGCTGCTCCCATTGTAACGGCGGAACAGCCCAACTCTGCTTCGATCGCGTCTATCATGCCCTGCTCACCAGCAGTGCCAGCGATAAAGCTGGCGGCGTGATCGCCACAAGCCACCAGGTCTGGCTCTACTGCATGCAACATGCGGGCAGCCCTTCGCAGGGTTTCAGGGTCAGCATATGCCGACAGGACAGCGCAAGTAAGCTCTTCGGTTTCAGTACCGGCATCATAGCGGGTTGTCAGCCACGAGGCATCTTCAGGTAGGAACGCCAGAAATTCATCATCATTGAGGCCATCAGCCGGCCAAAGAAAACCAATTCTGTACTTTCTCATAGACTCCATCATGACTGTAGCCGTGCCTCTAACCAACGTGAGAAAGCCATCAGGGTGCCAACAACAATCATATAGAGAAGCGTCAATTGAATGAGAACTTCGATGACTACGAAATGCACGAAAATCAAGTCATTGGCCACCTTGGTAAGCTCGTTTACCGAGATCACCGACAGCAGCGATGACGCCTTGATGACATTGGCCAATTCGTTGGTGAGAGGGGGCAAGCTGCGGCGCGCGGCTTGCGGCAGCAATATCAGGAAAAACGTGTGCAATGATGACAACCCCAGTGCCCGTGCCGCATCGCTTTGTCCACGGCCCAGCGTCTCGATCGAACCGCGGAAAATCTCGACAGTATAGCCTGCTCCGACCAGCGACAGTGCGACCACACCCGTCCAGAATTCGGTCAATACGACGCCAATCTCGGGAAGCAGAAAATAGACGATGGAGATATGAACAAGCGGCGGAACGCCGCGCGTAAACTCGACAAATGCCACCACGGCACCGCGCGCCAACCGTCCGCCCAGCATCCGCAACGCAGTCAGGACCGCGCCCAGAAATATCGACAACAGAACAACCAGCAGACTTATGCGAACTGTCATCCAGAGTGCTGCCAACATGTCCGGCGCGATCCGCAGCATGAACTCGAAGTCAAGCATCTCGGGCTATCTCACCGATTGTGCATCGTGGCTGATCCGCCCCGTACTGCGACGTTCGAGCCAGACGGCCAACTGGGTCAAAGCAAGCACAAAGGCGACATACAAGACAGCCTGAGCAGCCAGCATCTCCAGGAACTTGAAGCTTTGCGAGATGATTGCATTGGCGGATTTGTGCAATTCGAACACTGCGATCACGGACAGGACCGATGATGCCTTGACCAGGTTTGAAGCCTCATTTGCGAGTGCAGGCAGCATGCGTGGCAGGGCTTGTGGCACGATGACAAGCTGTAACGCCCGCCACCGCTTCAACCCCAGAGCAGCAGCACCCTCCCATTGGTCACGCGGGATAGAGCGCATCGCGGCTCTGGCGATCTCGACCTGATACCCGGCACTGTTGAAGACCAGCGCTACGATACCGATCCAAAATGGATCAAGCCGCAACCCCGTCATCGGCAGGAGGAAGAACGCTGCATAGACCTGAACAAGAATCGGAGTGCCCCTGACGACGAACACATAGGTGTCAATTACGATCGCGAAGATACCGCGGTCGCGCTCCGATCTGATGACACCGAGTGGCAGACCGATAAGCGCAGCAATCGCCAACCCAACCAGACTGAGCTGAACAGTTAACCAAAGCCCCGGCAAGAGCCGGGGCATGGCTTCGATGATGAACCCGAAGTCCAAATGGCACGCTCCTCAAATCACTCATGCCGGCTCGGGATGCACTCACCCCCTAGCTTACCAGCTCGGCGCCTCGTTCGGCAGGATATCAACGAAAGACTGGCCGAACCATTTTTCCTGCAACATGGCCAAAGTGCCGTCTTCCTTCATTTCGACGATGATGCGGTTAATCTCGGCGCGCAATGGTTCATCTTCTTTCCGGAATGCCATCGCCGTAAATTCCTGCGACCACTGATCTGAGGTTAATGGAATCACTGTTAACCCCTCGGTGTTGCTTGCCTGCTCAAGCATGGCGACAAGCGTAGAAGCATAGGCGTCTATACGCCCTGCATTCATGGCCGCGACGGCCACAGTATCTTCTGCGAAAGACCGAATGGCCCCTGAAAAAGTGATGCTATGCTCGTCAGCTACCAGCTCTAGCTGGCGTATCTGTGGTGTCCCAGCGCCAGCGGCGACTCTTTTTCCGTCCAGATCCGCAGCAGATTCGATTCCAGAATCCGCCGGGATCAGCAGACCCGAACTGGCATCCATATATGGGTAGGAAAAATTAACGCGCTGATAGCGCTCGGCTGTGGCTGTCATTCCGCCCAGAATGAAGTCGAAATCACCATTCTGAAGCGACAAGATGACTGTCGGCCAGTTGGTATCCACCGGCACGGGTTCCAGCCCACCCAAGCGCTCACCGATCTCGGCAGCGAGGTCGATATCAAAACCCACTATCTCATTATTCTCGCCGCGGAAGCCAAAGGGCATGTATTGTGCTTCGAGGCCGAAAGAAAACGACCCGCGTTCTCTGATTTCTGCAAGAGTGTCACCCGCGACAGGCGTAACGAACAATATGGCAGGCAGGGCGATAACGGTGAGAAGGCGCATATTTGATCTCCTTGATCATGGCAGTTGTCAGGCTGGACTGGGTAAGAGCTTTGCAAGGTCGGGCTTGGGTCGTGCAAGCTCGGGATTATCTGCAAAAACGGCTTCGAGGGTGTGCGCGACGTCCAACAGCCAGCCATCGCGGTGATGGGCGGCGACAAGCTGGATCCCGAAAGGCATGCCAGTATCGTCGCGTCCGCATGGAATCACGACAGCGGGACATTGCGTCAACGTGACGCCCCAGGAGATCCCTTCCCAGATCAGATACCCGTTCAACTGCATGCCATCTACATGGCTCGGATAGACATCCTCGTGAGGAAAGGGCGCAACCGAAGCGGCGGGCGTGATCAGGATGTCATGATTTTCAAAGAACCCGATAGAGCGACGGAAAACAGCAGTATGGTTTTTCATCGCTCTGCCGATCTGCTCGGCTCCAAGGTCGCGCGCGCGCGCCAGTTCATCCAGAACCACAGGCCCCAAGCGCGCACCAAATTCCGTCTCCATAGGGCCGAAATCAGCAACGAAGCCGACGCCGCGCAGTGTCATGAAAGTCTGCTCCGCGTCGCCAAGGTCGGGATGCGCCCGCTCTACGCGCGCAAACAGATGCTGGAATCGTGCGAGTTTCTGCTGGAACAGGCTCCGATTCGTACGCGACATCGGGGCAAAGCCCAAATCCTCAGACACTGCGACCCGCAGGCCGGCCAGTTCAACGGCCTCCGCCGGACGGAAGAGTTGCGCATCCGAAGGCATCGTCAAGGGATCGTACCGATCCTGGCGCGACATTGCAGCCAGCATCCGTTTGCAATCGGCAGCAGTCCGCGCCATCGGTCCCTCGACGTCAAACGAACTCCATGCCATCGAACGACGCCGGGTGGCAACAACCCCATTCGAGGGTCGGATACCCACAATCCCACAGAATGCTGCCGGTGTCCGCAGTGAGCCCGCAAAATCGGACCCAGCGGCATATGGCACCATGCCCGCGGCCACTGCAACCGCACCGCCACCTGTAGAGGCACCTGCGCTCAGCTTTGGATTGAAAGGATTGCACGCTGAGCCAAAGAGTGGACTGGTCGTGGTTGCGCCAAATCCGTGCTCAGGTACGTTTGTCTTTCCCAAGATGGTACCGCCTGCGGCTCGGATTTGGGCAACAACATCGTCGTCGGTGGTCGCTACATTGTCCGCGTAGAGCGGCGAGCCAAAGGTGGTCGGCAGCCCTGCCACATCATTGAGATCCTTGATCGCCACAGGCAGCCCCGCCAAGGTTCCCGCCCCTTTGCCAGCACTGCGGGCCCTATCGGCTCGGTCAGCGTCGCTTCTGGCTACATCAAAACAAGTTGCAGTGAAGGCGTTCAACATGGGGTTCAGCACTTCGATCCGGGCAATCGACGCCTCGGCGACTTGCCGCGATGTTGTGCGTCCCAGCGCTATATGCCGGTGCAGGTGCTCTCCATCTGTGTCAACAAGCGTTTCCATGGCATTCATCCCGACCTTGGTTGACAAACCATCGCAAAGATTGTTGTTGACTGTCAACAAAATTGTATGATCGGTTTGGAAACCAAATGTGGCCTCTGCAAGAAAGCTCGAAAATTCATCATCCTGCGAATGCAAAAGCCGCTGAACGAACTGGAGAACACCTATGTATCGCGCTCTGAATGACCGCAGCCGATCACACCATCCTGTCGATTGCCTTCGCCTGGATGTGCGCCATCACCATCCCGATCTGACGAAGCTTCTTGGCTGGAAGGCGCTGCAGCGCGAGGCCGATATTCCAGAGGGGCGCTGGGACGAAGAGCGCCGCTGGGCGTTGCGCATGGGCTTGACAGGTGCCG
>SKSL01000086.1 GCA_007123015.1 Natronohydrobacter sp.
AGGCCAGACGCACGCCGGGCGCATCGGCGCGCAGAAGCTGCGCTTCGAGCCGCAGGAACCCGGCCGCGCCCAGTATTGGGCCGAGGATGATGCGCCCGACCATCGTGTTGTTGACCCGCAGTACCGCTTGCAGCCAGCGCGGCATACGGTCATGCGCCCAGCGCGCCTTGTAATAGGATTCGGGGTCCTCGAACGGGTCGGTAAGACGGGCATCATTGTGATGGGCCAGATGCGTGGCCTTGTAGCGCCTGTAGGGATAGATCAGCGACAAAGGCAGCGTGACCAGCGCCTCATTCAGCCAGCGATGGCGCGTCGGGTGGCCGTGCAGGTTTTCGTGCACCAGTGACGAATGCAGCGCGGCCATCACGGCCATAAGCGCCAGCGCGAATGTCGGAGTGACAGGCCAGAGCCATGCGCCCGCGCAGGCCCACAACCCGTAGCAAGCCACGATCAACGCTACTGTGGGCCATTCGATCCGGCGCACGGTCCCTCCTGTTGTTGCTGTTTCGCAGACGGTGGCCCCAAACTGCCGCGCCTGCAACGCGAGTATTCACGCCACTATTCAAGAGGATTGCTGTCTTTGAAAAAATATGTTCACTAAAGACAACAAAAGGGATGGGTACTCTGCATGGGAAAACGGGAATCGTCGGCATTGTTCCGCAAGCGGTTGGTGCAGTTGCTGGCACAGTCCGGCCAGACCCAATCGGGCTTTGCTGCCGCCATTGGAATAGATCGCTCGGCCCTGTCGCAGCTTCTGACCGGACCGGATCCGCGACTGCCACGCGCGGAAACCCTACTGTCGATCGCGGCACAGTTTCAGGTCTCGACCGACTGGCTTCTGGGCCTGTCCGAAGACAGCGGTACCGCGACACAAAGCTTTGACACGGTCGAAACCGAAGCGGCGCTGGATGAAGAAAGCCGCACCGCGATGGAGCGCTGGCATCAAGAAGCCACAGGCCAGAAAATCCGTTACGTTCCGGCCCTGTTGCCCGATCTGATGCGCACGCCGGAAATCATCAGCTTTCAGGCGCAAAGCTCCGAGCAGGAAAAGCGCCGCCTGCAGGCCCAGACGCAGCGCCGCCTGCGGCTGTCGCGCGCGCCGGAAGCTGATATCGAGATGTGCATGCCGCTGCAGAGTTTCGAGATATTTGCGGCAGGCTGTGGTGTCTGGGACGGTCTGGCGGCCTTTGCGCGGCAGCGCCAGATCGACCATATCGCGCGCATGGTCGATGAACTTTACCCGGCTTTTCGGATGTATCTGTTCGACGGGCGCAAACGCTTTGCGCCGCCCATGACACTCTTCGGCTATACCCGTGCGGCTGTCTATGCAGGTGACGTCTATCTGCTGATCCGCTCGAAACGGCTGATCCGCGAATTGGCGCAGGGCTTTGATGGGCATATAAGGGCGGCAGAAATCCACGCCCATGAGGCGGCGGAATGGATGCGTTCGCTCAGGGCTGTCTGAACGCTGTGCAGATCGGATTCTTGGCCTGCAACTGTTGCCAATACTCCGCTTGCCTCGGCCAATCCCGCAA
Organism: Natronohydrobacter sp.; assembly: GCA_007123015.1. Classification (GTDB taxonomy): domain Bacteria; phylum Pseudomonadota; class Alphaproteobacteria; order Rhodobacterales; family Rhodobacteraceae; genus Roseinatronobacter. Next base: position 1,536 of record SKSL01000086.1, read on the forward strand.
CATTAGCATCGGCAGGACAGCTCTTGCGAAAGGCCGCTCATGTGTTCCGAAACTCTGCCTGAAGCCAAACGCGCCCGCTCTGGTGGGCGGGGCGGAAATGCGCGTCGCAAACAGGGCTTTCGACTGGACCAGATGCCTTGGCGCGTGCCTCTGAACAATGACCGCCCGACAGAACCCCTGCATGAAGAGGGCGTCGAGGCGGTCCATGCGGCGGCGCTGCATATCCTGTCGGAAATCGGCGTCGAGTTCCTGAATGACGAAGCGCTGGCCCTGTTTCGCGAAGCGGGCTGCCGTGTTAACGGCCATAATGTCCGCATGGACGGTGATTTTGTCGAAGCGATGCTGGCCCGCGCGCCAGGCGCCTTCACCATCACGCCGCGCAACCCGGATCGCGCTGTGCGCATCGGGGACCGGCATATGGCCTTTGTCAATGTCTCTTCGCCGCCGTCAAGCTGGGACATGATCCGCGGTAAGCGCACAGGCGATTTCCAGACCTTTCGCGAATTCCTGATGCTGACGCAGGCCTTCAACTGCATCCATGTCGCGGGCGGCTATCCGGTCGAGCCGGTCGATATCCATGCTTCGGTCCGACATCTCGATTGCATCGCGGAAAAGCTGTTGCTGACAGACAAGGTGGTGCATGCCTACAGCCTCGGCCGCGAGCGGGTCGAGGATGCAATGGAAATGGTGCGGCTGGCCGCAGGGCTGAGCCATGCCGAGTTTGACGCCGCCCCGCGCATGTATACCAACATCAATTCGGTCTCGCCGCTGCGCCATGACTTCCCCATGATCGACGGTGCGCTCAGACTTGCGCGGCGGGGGCAGCCGGTTGTCGTGACGCCCTTCACGCTGGCAGGCGCGATGGCCCCGGTGACGCTGGCGGGTGCTGTGGCGCAATCCATCGCGGAATCGCTCTGCGCGATCGCGCTTTTGCAATACGCAGCTCCCGGCGCACCTGTGGCCATCGGAACATTCACCTCGAATGTCGATATGCGCTCTGGCGCGCCAGCGTTCGGGACGCCGGAATACATGCGCGCGACGCAGATGACCGGGCAGCTGGCGCGCCGCTATGGTCTGCCATTGCGCTCATCCGGGGTCTGCACGGCAAATATCCCCGATGCGCAAGCCATGTGGGAGACCTGCAACAGCCTTTGGGCTGCGGTGCAATCTGGATCAAACCTGGTCTATCATGCGGCCGGATGGCTGGAGGGTGGCTTGATCGCCAGCCCCGAGAAATTCGTCATGGATTGCGAGATGCTGCAGATGATCCAGCGCTATTTCGAGCCGATCCTGAATGAAACCACGCCCGAGGCCATGGCGCTGGACGCGATCCGGGAAGTGGGTTCAGGTGGGCATTTTTTCGGGACAGAACATACGCGCGAGCGATATGAAACCGCGTTTTATGCGCCGTTTGTGTCCGACTGGCGCAACTATGAAGCCTGGGAGCGCGACGGGGCAACCGACACAATCACCCGCGCTCATGGCATCTATCGCAGCATCGTAGACAGTTTCACGCCGCCATCCCTGGCCGATGACCGGCGCGCGGCCTTGCTGGATTTCGTCGCGCGTCGCAAGAGCGAGGGCGGGGCCCCGACCGACTTCTGAGATGTCCGATCTGCAGCCCTTCGCGCCAGCCCTCCGGGAAAGAAACAAGTGTCTTGATCAAGGCTTATACTCTAGACGTCGGCGGGTGTCAGATTGCCGAGGCTCTCGTGGTGGCGATGGTTGTTGTAATGCTTGACAAAGGCGGCGCTGGCGGCCGGTATCGGTGACAGACAGGATCTTGACTTCGGGTCCGTAGCTATGGTCGACCTTAACGTCGGACCATAGCGGAAATCTTCAGTGCAAAAAAACAGCCCTCTGCACAGGCTTACACTTCAGATGACGCAGCGCAGGGATTTTCAGCCTTGGTCGTAATTTAGCCAAAGCGGCCCGTCACATAATCATTGGTGCGTGGCCGCTGAGGGTTGGTAAAAATCGTATCCGTATCCCCATACTCGATCAGCCGGCCAAGATACATGAACGCCGTGTTGTCCGACACCCGCGCAGCCTGGGCCATGGAGTGCGTCACCATCACGATCGAATAGGTGCCTTTCAGCTCTTCAATAAGCTCCTCAATCCGAGCGGTCGCGATCGGGTCGAGCGCCGAGCAGGGCTCGTCCATCAGCAGAACCTCAGGGTCCGAGGCGACGGCGCGTGCGATACACAACCGCTGTTGCTGCCCACCTGAAAGGCCGAGCGCGCTGTCATTCAGCCGATCCTTGACCTCGTTCCAGAGCGCGGATTGTCTTAGCGCATGCTCGACCGTTTCATCCAGGATCGAGCGCTTCGTTACCCCGTCCACGCGCAGCGGGTAAGTGATGTTGTCATAGATCGACATGGCGAAGGGGTTGGGTTTCTGAAACACCATGCCCATCCGCTTGCGCAGTGCGATGACATCGACGCCTTTGGCGTAGATGTCGAACCCGTCCACAGTGATCTGACCCTCGATCGTCAGGTCATCGACCAGATCATTCATCCGGTTCAGGCAACGCAGCAGAGTGGATTTGCCGCATCCCGACGGACCGATCAGCGCGGTGACCTGGCCTTTCTGGATTTCCAGATTGTTGTCGAACAATGCCTGTTTCTTGCCGTACCACAGATTGAAATCGACAATGTCCAGCGCCGCGCCTTCATTGCTTTTCTTGACGTGATAGGCGGTCGGCTCAAACTCGAGTGTATCGCTCATGGGTCTGCCTTAGAATTGGCCAGTTGCATATTTGCGCTTCAGGCGGTTGCGGATGATGATTGCGGTCGCGTTCATAACGATGATCAACGCCAAGAGCAGCAGCGTGGTGACGAAGACCATCGGTTTGCCGGCCTCGGAGTTACGCGACTGAAAGCCCACATCAAAGATATGGAACCCCAGATGCATGAAACTGCGATCAAGATGGATGAAGGGGGCGAAGCCGTCAATGGGCAGCGCGGGGGCAAGTTTCACCACACCGACCAGCATCAGTGGGGCCACTTCGCCTGCCCCCCTTGCCATTGCAAGGATCATCCCGGTCATGATCCCTGGTAAGGCCTTTGGCAGCACCACGTAGCGGATCGTCTGCCATTTTGACGCACCGCAAGCCAGCGAGCCTTCGCGCATCGACCGCGGCACGGCTGACAGGGCTTCCTCGGTTGCAACAATCACGACCGGAACAGTCAGCAGTGCCAGCGTCAGCGAGGCCCATAGGATGCCTCCCTTGCCGAAGGTCGGGTTCGGCAGTGCCTCGGGGTAAAAGAGCTGGTCAATCGTACCGCCCATCGCATAGGCGAAAAATCCAAGACCAAACACCCCGTAAACGATAGATGGAACCCCTGCCAGATTGTTAACCGAAATGCGCACGATGGATGTGACGCGCCCCTGTTTGGCATATTCGCGCAAGTAAAGCGCCGTGATCACGCCGAAAGGCGCAACGAAGACGACCATAAGCAGCGTCATCGCCACGGTGCCAAAAATCGCAGGCATGACACCGCCTTGGGTATTCGCCTCGCGCGGTTCAGCCGAGACGAATTCCCACCAACGCGAGATGTAGATGCCCAGCTTGTCGAAGAAACCGAGATTGTTGGCCGGAAAGAAACGAACGATCTGGCTGATCTCTGGTGTGATCTGGCGTCCACCAACCTCTTCCAGCACAACTGAATAATTGCGATCTCGCGCACGAATTTCATTCACACGAGCCTGAATTTCCTGAAATTCGGCCTGCAATTCGGCAATCCGCGCTTGCGATGCTGCAACATCAGCCGCTGCGGCTTCCTCACCCTGGCGGATGACGGCACGCCGCTGGGCCAGCCGCTCACGTTCGATCAGGTAGTTGATGCCGCCGATTTCGCTGCGTTCCAGTCGGCGGATTTCGCGGAAACGGTCGCGCGCTGCGGCCTGTTCGCGTCGGAAGACAGCCGGGTCATAGGCCATTTCCTGGCCGTCGATGGTCATGCCTGCGATGCGCCCGATGAACACACCCCAAGTCTGACGCTCGAAATAGTAGAAATCCTCGGGCTGAGTGACGTTCTCCACCTCGAAATCGGCGACCCACTGGAAGTCATCGCCATAAAGGTCGAAATTTGCGGTCTGGTAAAGCGTACGGAAGGCGAACCCGTCATTTGCCTCGACTTCGGCGCGCGTTGCGTCATCAAGCCCGCCAAGCTGCGGACGGAAGATAGTACCGCGCCGCTCGGTCCCGGCGATGACGTTTCCATCGGTCAATTCCACACGATCAATGGGCTTGGGCCAGAAAGTCGTTGCACCATTGTAGAGCACCACCATCAGGAAGACGGCGATCATGATAATGCCAAGAGCCAGCGCGCCGCCGAACCCCCAAAGCGCGGGTTCACCGAGTGACGAGAGATCCGTCGAGAAGCGTCGCCGCTGGCGTGGGACAACAGCATCGCGAGCTGCAACTCCGGCAACACCGGCTGCACCAGAGGCAGGGGGGATTTGTTCGTTGGTAGTGGTCATATCTCTCAAGCCCCGCGATTAAAGATTAAAGGCGCGTTTGCGGAAGCGCTGGCGGATCAGTTCCGCGCCAGTGTTGATTATGAAAGTCATCACGAACAGCGTGAGAGCTGCGAGGAACAGAATGCGGTAGTTGGTCCCGTCGCGCACTGCCTCTGGCAACTCGATGGCGATTGTTGCCGACAATGTGCGCAGACCCGAGAAGATGTTCCACTCCATGATCGGCGTGTTGCCTGCTGCCATGACCACGATCATCGTCTCGCCCACAGCGCGGCCCATGCCCATCATCACTGCCGAGAAGACGCCAGAGGCTGCGGTCGGCAGCACCACCCATCGCGCCGTCTGCCAAGGCGTCGCCCCGCAGGCCAATGACGCCGCGCGCAGATGCCCCGGTACTGAATTCAGTGCATCCTCGGCCAAGGTGTAGATGTTGGGGATCACGGCAAAGGCCATGATGAAGCCCACCACCAGCGCGTTCCGCTGCTGATAGCTGTCGATGAAACTGCCACGCGGATCATATCCGACCGCAGTCAACGCAGAAGCAACCGCGTAAGACAGGATCATCGCGACAATCAGCAGCCCGATCCAGCGCACCGCGTCAATCACGCCCGCCCGTGAGCGGTCCATGGTGTCGATCAGGTCGCGATAGTGATGGCCAACCTGCTTGCGAAACCCCCAAGCGGTCACAAAATAGCTCAATGGCAGCAGGATCAGGAACATGAAAGGCGTGCCTGTACCGATCCGGCCGGTCGTCCATTGCTTGAAATCGCCCGAAAACAGTGCCTGCTCAAGTGTTACACCCAGCCGCGAGGCGATCCAGGCCGTGATCAGGATCGAAAGCCCCATCAACGCGAATTTCGGAAAACCATCATATTTCAGTGCGACAGGTGCAGGCAGGGTCTGCCACGCAAAAGCCCCAACCATAAGCCCCATCGGCAGTGCGAAAAAGCCAAGCAGCACGGCTCCGATCCATTCCTCGACCAAGGGCGCCAGCACCAGCGCGGCGATGAACCCCAGGACAACCGTGGGCAGCGATTCCATCATCTCCATCATCGGTTTGACCGTGCCGCGCACGCGTTTGTCCACGAATTCGGATGTATAGATCGCTGCCATCAGCGCGATGGGCACCGCAAAGATCATCGCGTAGAACGCCGCCTTGAAGGTGCCAAAGACCAGCGGGACCAGAGAATATTTTGGCTCAACCGTGTCGGTGCCGGCAGTGGATTGCCATGTGAAACCGGGTTCCGAATAACCCTCATACCAGATGCGCCCGAACAGCACCGCGAGCGTGACTTCAGGGTGCGGAACGTCATAGCTCCACGCCTCGACCTCGCCCCCGCGCGACGCGAGCATCACGCCGTTGGAGCGCGGAAACAGCATCGCGATGGACTCGGTCGTCACCGAGCCTGACCGCTGTAGCTGGAACAGGATCTGATCGGCCGTGGACTGATAGACCCAGACATTGCCCTCGGCATCGGTAGCCACGAATTCCTTGCCGCGCTGCGCCTCTGAGATATCGGTGATGGCGGCGGGCATCGGCGCATGGGTACGCGCACGCACCAGTTCGCGCCCGTCGGTCGTGTCGGGCGTGCCGGTCTGCAGGCGGAAATAGACCATCAGATCACCGGCATCGGTCCCCACGACCAGTGCATCCTCGGCCGTCAGGAAGGTCATGGCCGTCACACCGACGCCGTCATCGGCCACGCGAATACGTTCAGCCAGTACGGGATTGTTGGCATCGCGCAGGTCATAGCGGAATACAAAGCCATTGTCGGCCGCGACCAGCACGCGGTCAGCATTGCCCGACACCAGAACACCCGTCGTCGTAACCCCCGGCTCCAGCCCCAGCGGGGGCAATTCGGTGGTCGAAGTGGTGACAGTCTCTTCGCCGGTCATCATGTTCAGCTGCACGCGCGACCGGCTGACCCGGACCTGATTGTCCGAATCGAGCGTCGCAAACGAGAACACCGGGCGGTCACTTGTCCCGCCAATGCGATAGTCAATCGCGGTAATGGCAAAATCCGAAACCTGCTCGCCGTCGCCCAGTTCGATAATAGGCTCCAGCGTGCGGAAATCGCCTGTGCCCACTTCGGTGAAGACGCGTCCGTCAAGCGCGCGGTCGCGGGCATCCAGCACCGTCAGCCCGGTAGGCAGATTGCGCCGCGCGGTCGAGGTGTTATCAACGCCTAGCGTCGCAAAGCGCACCGTCCCGTCATCAAAGCCCAGCGCGATCCGGTCACGGCCCAGCGACCCTGCAACCGAGGTGAAGGTCGCATCTCCGAAATCCCATTGCTCTCGCCGGATTTCCTGCCCGGAGGGGATATGATAGCCGATCACGCGGCCTTCGGCAGCCAGCGCCAGTCCGATGGTCTGGAATTCATCCCCGACGATCCAGATGACATCCTGTTGGGTATCAAGCTGATAGCGAACATTGCCCTGCAATTCGCCCGACGCCATCAGTGGCACGACGACACGGAACAGGAACACCATGATGCCCAGCACGGCCACAATCACCATCAGCCCGCCGACCGTGATGATGCCGCCTGCAAGTTTCTCGCCGATCTTGACGCTGGCGCGCGTGGTCATGCGGCGCTGGCGGGCAGATGCTGCGCGGGCCTTTGTGTCGGAACTGGCGGCTGAGTCGCTCATCTGGTCCTGTCCATGATGGAAATATCTGGTGAGGGCGGGGCGGCAGCGGCCGCCCCGCCCGACGTTCCGGTTCGGCCTTAGTTCAGGCCGAACGCCTCAAGGTCCATGTTAGCGATTGTCGCGGTCACAGGGAAGAAACCTGCCCGGAGTGCGTCTTCCTGGCCCTGCTGGCTGTAGACATAGCGCACGAATTCAGCGCGCAGCGGCTCCAGTTCAGCATTCGGGTCCACGTTCATGTAGACGAACAGGAAGCGGGCAATCGGGTAGAGGCCCGAGGGAGCGTCGTCAGTGCTGTAGCAGGTGCCGTCTTCGCCGCGGATTTCCAGCGCGCGCACATCGGCAGTGCCATAGCCAACACCCGAGTAACCGACGCCGCCGAGGTCAGCAGCAACACCCTGAATCACGGTCGAGGAGCCGGGCTGTTCGCGCACTTCGGGGCTGAAATCGCCACCGAACAGCGCCACATCGCGGAAGAAGCCGAAGGTGCCCGAAGCCGAGTTACGGCCATAGGCTGCGACCGGACGGTCTGCCCATTCGCCTTCAGCGCCCAGTTGGCCCCAGGTGGTGATGGCTTCATCCGCACCGCCATTGCGGGTGGAGGAGAAGATGGCGTCAACGTCTTGCATCGAGATGCAGATGACAGGGTTGTCGCGGTGCACGAACACACCGATCCCGTCAATCGCGCCACGCAGCGGCAGCGGCTCATAGCCAAAACGCGCTTCGAATTCCTCGATTTCCGAGCCACGCATCGCGCGCGACATTGGCCCGAACTGCGCGGTACCTTCGATGAGAGCGGGCGGAGCAGTACCCGAGCCGGCGCCCTGAATCTGCACATTCACGTTCGGGTAGAAGCTGCGGAAGCCTTCCGACCAAAGTGTCATCAGGTTGTTGAGCGTATCCGACCCGATCGAGGTCAGGTTGCCCGACACGCCAGAAGCGGCTTCGTAGACGGGCAGTTCGGGGTCGATCGACTGGCCATGGGCCAAGCTGGTGGAGAGTACCAACGCCGATGCGGACAAAGTGAGGGAAAGGGAGTTGCGCATAAAACGCTCCTTCGGTTTGCGCCCGCTAGGGGCTGAGTGAACTTGTCCCTCCTAGAATCGTTAGATGACAGTACTGTGACAAAAACCGATGTGCGGCTCATGTCATGTGCGACGGTGCGCTTTATCACTGCGGTTGGGCGGCGGCCTGAACCGCCTCGACTTCCTGCTGCCTGTGCGGGTGCTGTCGCGGTTGTTCCGGCGTCGGTGTCTGGAGCGGTTGGTGGATTTGCACTCTACCAAAGACCTCTGCATAACGCGATTCCAGTGCCGATGTCCCGCCCGGCGGCACCGCCGGGCCGCGCCTGCCTGCCCCCCGGCAGGCGCTTTTGACGGCTCAACCTGTTGTAACATAACAAATTATTCAATCGACTCGCAATTGACACCCTTACGCCAAAGCGCCTACCCAGGCAGGCGCTGCCCTCATTTCGTCACGCAAATCAGGTTATGCAGAGGTCTTTATCCGGTCGAAGCGGCTCCTGCCGCGTGGTTCGGCGGGTGGCG
>SKSL01000159.1 GCA_007123015.1 Natronohydrobacter sp.
AGTTTGATGGCCAGAAAACAAACCCACTTCACCTCTGCTTCACTGCCTGTGTGGACAAATGATCGCGCGGCCTGTCGCACCCAACCAGAAGTTGAAATCTAGTAATTAAAGATAATATTAAAAAAATAAAGAGAGTTACGAAGAGAAAAATCTATCTGTCGGGTGCATGATCAAAGAAATCTGCATCAGAGCGCGCCCTGCTGATCACAATGCGCCGCCGCGCGACCTGCGCTGTCGCGCAAGGGGTCGAAGCGATTGGCGCCAGATCAGCCATGCAGTGCGCCTTTGTCATGCAATGTCGCGCAGACAGCTCTGCGCGCAATTACGATCAGCCTTCCGAGACCCTATGCGACCCGGCAAATCTGTGCCTGCGTTGCAGATATGCCAGCCCTTGCACCATGAGCTGCAGCATTTTGCTGGAAAAATGTTCAAAAACCGATGAGAGTGTTTTTATCTTGCAAGAAACGGTGCTTAGGGTGCTTGTGACACGAAGTCTTGGCCTATCACAACTCTTTCGAAAGCTGATCGGAGGCCTTGGTGCCATGCGCTCTGCGCTTTTGTGCACAGTGCCACTGCTGCTGTCGGCCTGCACGACGGATGTGATCCACCTACCGCAACTGGCACAGACAGCGCCAGAAAGAGAGTGGCTGATTGTGGCACATGACCGGAGCTGGATACGCACACCACAGGCGCGTATGGTCATGCAGCGGCGCAGCGGGCCCGTGGTGGAGCAGCGACTTGCTCTGACCAACCTGACCTCACTGCCCGGCGATAATTTCATTTTTCTGCGCACTGTGCCCGGCAGTTCGCCGGGGGTGATGCACCGAGACAGGCTGCTGGCAGCGGCGGGGGGTATCCCGGACCCGTTCGAAGAGTCCGATCTGGCGCTCTTGCGTAGCAGGCCTGATGGCGTGGGCGACCTGATCTGGGCCGAATGGAACAGTGGTGCGGGAACGCAATGCGTGCTGGCCATGCGCCGCCTTGGCAGTCGCGAACGGACCTTGCCACGCGGAGCGAGTGCCATCGACGTGCTGATGCGAAACTGCATCCGAGGTGATTCCGCCGATGCAGCCTTGGCCCCTCTGCGTGGCGAAAACATCTTGTTGCCAGGGTCCATCCGGCCAGGGCATGCCACATCACAGCGCCCTATCTCTGCGCTGGCGGCGCCATTGCCATGACTGCGCTCACCCTCTCACGCCGGGGCGGCGCTGCTCTGCTCGCTGCAGGCTGGATCGTTCTGGCGGGGGCCGTGCTGATGCTGGTCAGCACGCCCACATCGACACAGGTGCAGGCTCTGTTGGGGATCACTGCGGTGAGCATTGTGCTTATCGCCAAACCTTTCGTGCGAAAGGTCAAGGTTGCCCGCCTGATCATGTTGGCCACAGCCAGCATGCTGATCCTGCGCTATTGGATCTGGCGACTTACAGACACGCTGCCATCGCTCGACACGCCCATATCGCTCACTGTCGCGCTCATGCTCTTTTTGATCGAGACCTATGCAATCGCTGTCTTCTTCCTGACCGCGTTCATCAATGCCGATCCCATCGATCACCCGTTGCCACCGCAGGTGCGCGCCGCCGATCTGCCGACCGTCGATATTCTGGTGCCGTCCTATAATGAACCGACCGAGATGCTGAGCATCACGCTTTCGGCTGCGCGGCAGATCATCTATCCTGCCGACAAATTGCGCGTGGTGCTTTGCGATGACGGCGGCACGGACCAGCGCTGCGCCCATTCCGATCCGGATATCGCTGCGGGTGCGCGCGCGCGGCGGGCGGAATTGCAACAACTCTGCAAGGAATATGGCGTCATCTACAGCACGCGTGCGCGCAATGAACACGCCAAGGCCGGCAATATGAGCGCGGCGCTTGAGAAGCTCGATGGCGATCTGGTGGTCGTGTTCGATGCCGACCATGTGCCAAGCCGTGATTTTCTGGCCAGAACAGTCGGGTATTTCGTGCAGAACCCGCGTCTGTTTCTGGTGCAGACACCGCATTTCTTCATCAATCTCGATCCGATCCAGCGCAATCTGGGGCTCGCGCGGGACTGCCCGGCCGAGAACGAAATGTTCTACAGCGACATCCATCGCGGGCTGGACCGCTGGCGCGGGGCATTTTTCTGCGGCTCGGCGGCCGTGCTGCGCCGCTCTGCCCTGGATGAAGCCGGCGGGTTTTCCGGCGAAACCATCACCGAAGATGCAGAAACAGCGCTCGATATCCACGCCAATGGCTGGGAGAGCATGTATCTGAACCGGGCCATGATCGCTGGATTGCAGCCTGAAACCTTTGCCAGCTTCATCCAGCAACGCGGGCGCTGGGCCACAGGCATGGTGCAGATGCTGCTGCTGAAAAACCCGCTCTTTCGGCGCGGACTCGCCGTGCAGCAGCGGCTTTGCTACATCAATTCCATGAGTTTCTGGTTGTTTCCGCTGGTGCGGATGGGCTTCCTGATCATCCCGCTGTTCTACCTGTTTTTCGGGCTCGAGATTTTTGTGGCCACAGGCGAAGAAGTGCTCGCCTATATGGTCAGCTACCTTCTGGTCAGCTTCCTTGTGCAGAACGCCCTTTTCGGCCGCGTGCGTTGGCCCCTGATCTCTGAAGTCTATGAAGTGGCACAGGCCCCGTATTTGGCCACGCAGGTGCTCAAGACCGTCATCAAACCGCGCGCAGCGCAATTCGCAGTGACAGCCAAGGATGAGACACTGAGCGAGGACCTGATCTCGCCGATTTATCTGCCGCTGCTGCTGCTCTTCCTTGTGCTGGCACTGGGATTGGTGGCTGCCGTGACGCGCTGGATGCTGTTTCCGGGCGATCGCACAACAGTCGAAGTCGTGGGCGGCTGGGCCGTGTTCAATTTCCTGCTTGTGGGTCTTGCTCTGGGGGCAGTCTGCGAAAAACAGCAGCGCCGCGTTGTGCCACGGTTGCAGGTCAAGCGACCAGGCTCGCTGCGATTGCTCGACGACGCCCAGCCCGAAGCGCCGCACCCAGCTCTGGAAGCCATGATCCTCGATGCCTCTACAGGCGGTGCGCGGGTGCGGTTGTTGAACAAACCGGCCCAGCCCGAAGAAGGTGGCAGCATCGGGTCGATCGCCGAGGCCACGCGCCGCTATGAGGAGGGTGCGATGTTGGCGTTACGACCGCATTTTCCACGCAATCCGAGCATGGAAATTGACATCAAGGTCGAACTGCGTTCGATCACGCATAGTGCCGAGGGGTTGACCTTCGGCGTGCGCTTTCTTCCCGACCAACCGCTGAATGTCCGCGAGGCCATCGCCTACCTGATCTTCTCGGACAGCGAGGTATGGCGGAAGATGCGCGAAACCGACACCTCTGCCCGTGGGCTGGTCTCGGGACTGCTCTATGCATTGTGGCTGGCGCTGCGCACAATCCCGCACGCGCTGTGGCAGTTGGCGCGCGAACCGGCGCGACGCCGCAAGCGCGCGTTCGAAGGCACCGAAGACGTGGCGCCCGTGCATGTTCTGGCATTCGGTGCGAATTTTGAAGCCGACCCTGCGACAGGCAAGAGCGCGGGGCGCGACGGGCGCGAGAGCCCGGCGCATCGTGACGGGCTGGATTTCGTTCTGGATGAAGAGGGCAAGAAATGACCGGCCGCGCGCAGGCATTCCGCTTTGCCGTCGTCGCAGCAGTATTCGCGATGCTGTTTCCGCCAGCTTTTGTCGCGCAACTGATCCAGCTCGACCCATTGCCCACAGACCCGCAAGAGCGCGTGCCGTCCTTCTCGTCACCGGGTCTGGGCCCGCTCGGAGCGCCGGGCGTGATCGAGTTGCCTTCGACCTCGGGCCCACCGACGCCGCGATTGCAGCGCGGCGAAAATGATCTTGCTCAGCCCCGTGACCCGGGGTTGGACAGTTTGCTATTGCCCCTCTGGCTGGCAGGGCTGAGCGAGGCGCCGGGCGAAGTGGCGCGGCTGAGCGGGGAAACCGCGACGCAGCGGTTCTTCCTGTTTCTGCCACAGGCGCTTGACGCGGCAGAGTTGCGATTGACACACCAGACCGGGATCGATGCTCTGCCCGGCAGATCCGCACTGACCGTGTCGATCAACGGCACAGCGATCGGCACAGTCTCTCCGTCGCATTTTGATGGTTTCGCAGTGGATACTCTGGCCGTGCCGCCCGGCGTGTTGCAGGTCGGGCGCAACACTGTCGAGATCCGGGCCAGACATGCCCACCGGGTCGCCTGCGGGCCTGACGCGTCCTTCGCATTATGGACCGATATTGACGCATCGCGCAGCGGGATACGCATGCCCAATGGCAGTTTCGAGCTGGGGCCCGCCGGGTTTCTGGCGGCAATCGCGGCGCAGACCGCGCGGGCCGAACCTGTGACCTTTCACCGCCCCGATCCAGCCGCCTCGATGCTGGAAGCGGCGCCCTTCATTGCCCAGGCAAGCATCGCCATGGGCGGGGCCGCCCCCGAAATTGTCAGCGCGCCCTACTGGGTCCAACAGGAAAGCAGGCCGCAACTGGCGCGCATCACTGCCTTTCCCCCGGGCGAAGGTCCGCGTGCGCCGCAATTCCGGCGCGGGGGTGATGGCGCGGTCGTGCTGGTGGTGGAACAATCAGACGATTACAGCGCGCTGCTTGCAGATTTGTTCCCCCCTGATCTGCAGCCCCCGGCCACCGGGGTCGAAGTGCTGAAGACTGGCGCGCCTGTGCCACTCTCGGATCTGGGCGTGCCGCGCCTGCGCGGCGAAGGGCGATATAACAACCTGACCGTGGATTTCATGCTTCCCTGGGACTGGCTGCTGCTGGCCTCGCAATCGGCAAGGATCGACCTTGACTATCGCTTCGCCCCCGGATTGCCCAACGGTGCCTTGCTGCTGGTCAAGGTGAACGGGGTGACGGTCCGGCTCTTGCCGCTGGACCAGGACGGGGGCATGACGCTGCCGACCTTGCCCGTATCATTTGTCGCGCGCCTGCTGAAACCGGGCATGAACCGGCTGGAGTTCGAAACCCTTATCCCCGGCGATCCGCCCAATCGGGCCTGTCCCGAGCTTGATGGCCCTGTGATCGAGATTTCCGAAGGCAGTCGCCTGTTCGTGCCCCAGTCACCCAGCATGGCGCAAGCCGATCTGGCGCGTACCTTGTCCATGATCACTGCAGATACGATCCTGCTCAGTGACATGGCGCAGGCGCAATTCTCGCCCGGATTGCTGCCCCAGATCGCCGCTGGCCTGATGGTCGCCCCAGCCGAGTCCCGGCTTTTCAATCCCAACGCAACGCTGAAGGTGGCAACGCTTGGCGATCTGGACCGCATCGAAGGCGATTGGCTGTCCCCCGCAGCGCGCCGGGCGCTGTTCGAGATTCTGGGAGGCGCGCGGGCGCGCATCGAGCCTGCGGCCAGCGTGGGAACTCCGTGGGAAGCCGTAGGGGCGCGGACTGGCCTGCTGGACCAGATCGAAGCGCGCGGTCTGCTGGACGTGCCGAGCCGTGTGCTGGACCGCATCATCGCGCTTGCCATGGGCGACACGCCCCCCTTGACCGACTGGCTTGCAACGACCGACGGTCAGATGGCCCTGCTGCAACCCGATCCGGGGCGACCTGATGATGTGTGGCTTGTCATGGGGCCTGGGCTTGATCCTGCGGTTGCCATGCGGGCCATCGCGGCGGGCCGGATCAGCCATAATGGGCCGCGCGGGCAGGTGGCCTTGCATGATCAGGCGCTTGGCTGGCAAAGCTGGACTGCACCAGACCGCCCGCTATCGCTGCTGCGCCCTGCTGAACTTGGCACCATTCGCGCGATCATGGGTAATTTCGCGACCACTTTTCCACTGGCCTTCATCGGCCTGTTGTTGGGCCTTGCGATGATCCTGGCTTTGGTGGCAATGGCACTTCTCAGTCTGACGCGGAGGCAAAGATAATGGACCGACGGAGCTTTCTGACATCCGCAGTCAGCGCCGCAACTCTGCCAAAGCTGCTGCCCCCGGTCGCGGCAAGTCTTGCTACAGCGCTTGCCCCTGCGCGTGCTGCGGCCCAGGCAGCAGATGTCCCGCACGCGCTCGGAACACTCTGGCGGGCCTGGCGCGATGCCTATCTGGATTTCAGTGGCCGCGTCATTGACGGGCCACAATTCAACGCAAGCCATTCCGAAGGACAGGGCTATGGGATGGTGCTGGCCGCGTTCTTCGGGGATCGCGCGGCGTTCGAACGCATGGCCGACTGGACGCAGACGCATCTGGCCATTCGCCCTGACAACCTGCTGGCATGGCGCTGGCGCCCGGACCTGCCTGAACGGGTGCCCGACCTGAACAACGCCAGCGACGGCGATCTGTTCTATGCATGGGCCCTGCTTCTGGGAAGTCGTCGCTTCGGCCGCGAAGATTGGCGTCGCCGTGCTGCAGCTATTGTTGACGATCTGGAAACCCGCTGCACGGCTGAACGCCCTGACCGACCAGGCACGCTGGTGCTCTTGCCTGCAGCACGCTATTTCGCATTCGCTGACCGGATATTGGTGAACCCGTCCTACATCATGCCGCGCGCAATGAGCGATCTCGCCGAAGCCTTCGGCGCTTCCCGGATGGCTCAAGTGTCGCGCTCGGGGCTTGAGCTGGTCACAGAACTGGCCGGTCGCGGTCTGGTTCCCGATTGGGTGCAGATCACTGCAAATGGTGTCGGCCCGGCCCCCGGTTTCTCAGAGCATTTTGGATATGAATCGGTCCGAGTGCCCTTGTTTCTGCTCTGGTCTGGCGAAAGCCAGCATCAGGCAGTCGCCCGCGCCGGATCCGCCATCGGGCGCGCCCCGGACGGGCAGGCCGCGATTGTCATAGAAACGCAAACCGGGCGGGCCATCGAATACAGTCCGGATCCGGGCTACCGCGCCATAGGCGCATTGTCGCGCTGCGTCACTGACGGCCAGATCGGCGCGGCAATCCCGCCATTCGCAGTCACGCAGCCCTATTATCCCGCAACCCTGCATCTGTTCACCTTGCTCGCCCAGTCGGAGAACTTTCCTTCATGTCGACCCATCTGATCCGGCGGAAACGCCCGCGACTGGCCGCCGCCTTTGTTGCTGCCCTGATTGCCGTGCCAGCCTGGGCGCAGGTGCCGACCCAAGACGAATTTCAGGCCTTGCGCTTTTATCTGCAGCAGGAAAACGACACTGCAGTCCGCGCCGAGGTCGAGCGGCTTCAGCGGCAATTCCCCGGCTGGACCCCACCTGACGACCTGTCTGAACTGACCACCACAGCCGGGCCAGAGACGGCTGAAATCTACCGGCAGATCGAAGCCCGGAATTTTGACACGGCCCGACGCCTGATCGCCGAGACCGCCGACGCATTCCCGGACTGGTCGCCGCCACAAGACATGCGCGACCTGCTGCGCGTCAGCGAGGCGCAACAGATTTTCGACGCTGCCGTGCAGGCCGAACGCGCCGAAACCGCGATCGGGCTGGCCCGGAACACACCTGAACTGATTTCTTGCGAGCGCGTCAACAACGCCTGGAACCTGGCCGATATGCACCTGCTTCTGGGGGAAACCGAGCAGGCGATTTCAGTTTTCCGGGCTGTGATCCGGACGTGTGCCAATGTCGATATCCTGACGGCGACTTTGGAAAAGGCTGAAGAAATCTTTTCACTGGACGTTCTGGCAGAATTGGCAGATTCCGCCCGCGAGCAGGCGCCCGAGGCCACAGCGCAGTTGCGCCAGCTTGAAGATCGCCTGCGGGTCGGGCGGCAAGCGCCAACGCGTTGGGCGGGAAACAGTGAAAGGAAAATCGCGCTTGACAATGATGTCCGCACCATTGACCCGACTGATCCCCCCCAGCCGCGCGCGCGGCCCACTGCCTCGCCGACCCCAAGCCCCACTGCGGCTGCGCCAACTGCGGCGCCACCTGCGTCGGGAACGCTTGCTGCTGTTCGGGCAGCTGCCAATCGCGGGGCGTGGAGCGAATGCTTGTCCTTGTCTGCTGGCAGTTCGAACATACAGATCATGGCTCAGCGCGGCTGGTGCGCGTTCAACGCCGACAGGTCGATGGATGCGGTTGATCTGTTTCGGACTGTCGCCCAACGCAGCAGTGACGTCGCAACGCGCCGCGATGCCACCTATGGCTGGCTGTTGTCATTGCTGCGCCTGAACATGACAGAACAGGCGGCCCAGGTTCTGGCGTCAAGTACTCTGACGAACGTGCAGCGCCGAGAGGTTGAGGGCCAGATTCTGGATCAGCGCGGCGTACGGGCCTATGAAACAGGCGATTACCGCCGTGCAATCGGCTTTTTCGAGGCACATGAGCGGCTCACCGGCACCGCGCGCCGCGATCTTGACTTGTTGCGCGGCTACGCTTTGCTCAATATCGGTGATCACGCTGGAGCGCGTGCGATCTTCATGCGCCTGCACCGACAGCTTGCAACACCAGAAACGCGCCGTGCTCTGAATGCAGTGCGGTAATGCCCCGGGACCTTGCAAACACGGCACGCGACCAATTGCTGAATTCACGCGCACGATGACGCGGTTGCCCTCGCGCCGGATCAGCCGCACCGTGGACAGCCCGATCGGATTGAGCCGGATGGGCGATCGCAGGGAAAAAGTGCCGCGCGCGCTGTTGCCGTGTCTGGGGTTTTGCTAGATCAAGTCACGCTGCGACAGGTGCAGTCTGGGCCTGTGTCGCGGCTGCCTTGGCACGGGCATTGGTCGCGCCGCGCTCATGCAGTTTCGAGATACCTGATGAAGGCCAGAGTTGCATCCACAGGCAAGGACAAATCGGATCATACGCGGTCTCCTGCTGTGCCTCAGCCGTTCCAGAGAACGCAGCCGAGGTCGGTGAGATCGTAGCCGCCCAGATGCGCGGCGCGGCGGGTGAAGCTGTCAGAGCGGGCGAAGGTCAGCAGGGTCTGGACGGGCGGCTCAAAATAGTCGCGCCGGGTCATGGCCAGATCGAAGCTTTCATCAGTCACAAGCGGGATGAAGCCGAGATGACCCGCGACGGCCTGCAGGCCAAGGCCGCAATCCGCCTCACCGGTCTCGATCAATGTGGCGAGGTCGGCATGGGTTTCGGCAGGGCGCTCCACGGTGGTCAGATCGGCCAGGCTCAGCCCCTCACGCGCGAGCAGCGCCTCAAGCAGCCGGGTCGAGCCTGCACCGCCTGCGCGCGTGGCAAAGCGCAGGCCGCGCTGTGCCGCGTCCTTCAGATCGGCAATGCCCTGCGGATTGTCTGCCGCCGTGATCAGCCCCTGCGTCCGGCGCGCCCAGTGGATCAGGACATGGCTGGTGCCGGGCAGATGCGCGCGGGCGGCGGCGCGGTTCCACTCGCCCGTCTCTGGCTCAAGCAAGTGGCACCCGGCCAGCACTGCGCGTCCGGTGGCCAGATCCTCCAGCCCCTGCACCGACCCGCGCGCCAGCACAGCCAACCCGCTGCCCGACTGGCGCAGCGCCCATTCCAGAAGCGGATCATTCGAGCCTGCATAGATCGGCGGGGCGGGCGCGATGCCTGCCTCGGGCAGTTCGGTCTGCGCTTCCAGCCAGGCATCGACCAGCCTGCGCGGGAACAACAGTTTGCCCGTGGCGCGGCTGAACGGGATCGTCTGGCGCGCGACCATCTCATAGATCGTGCGTTCCTTGACGCGCAGATAATCGGCGACCTCGCCGGTGGTCATCAGGGGCGAGTTGACAGCTGAGTCTGCGGCACCGGAAGTCACTTCCGTCTGGAATTGCTGCATTTTCATGCATTCCTATGCAATACTTACATGTTTGAATTCTATTTTGTTTTCTGATCTTTTTCTACTGCTTTATGTAAGGATTCTCCGTGGACGGCCCATTCGCAACTGCCTTCAGCCTTATCGCCAGTGGCGATCCCGCCCTGATGCAGATCATCGGGCTGAGCTTGCGCGTCACGCTGACCGCCGTTCTGATCGCCTGCGCAGTCGGCCTGCCCCTGGGCGCGGCACTGGCGCTCGCGCGGTTTCCGGGGCGCGGCGCGGTGATCGTGGTGTTCAACGCCCTGATGGGCCTGCCGCCTGTGGTCGCAGGGCTGATCGTCTATCTGATGCTGTCACGCTCGGGGCCGCTGGGATCGCTCGCGCTCTTGTTCACCCCCACGGCTATGATCATCGCGCAAACGCTGCTGATCCTGCCCATCGTAATCTCGCTGACCCGCTCGGTCGTCGAAGACCTCTGGGCCGAGTATCGTGAACAGCTTCTGTC
>SKSL01000103.1 GCA_007123015.1 Natronohydrobacter sp.
AGGTCTTGCGGCACGCCGTGGGTGGTGAACTGGACTTCCTCGAAAGCGTCGCGCAGGCGTTTTTCGATCAGGCCGATGGCCAGATGGGTGACGTCGATGCCGATCCATTGGCGGTCGAGTTTCTGGGCGGCGTGGACTGTGGTGCCGCAGCCGCAGAACGGGTCAAGCACCACATCGCCGGGGTTGGAGGGGATCGGTAATGCTTCAGCAAGCTGTCTTAGTTACCGTTTCTGCCGCGGATAAACGCGACCACTCCACCAATCGCTGCTGTGCCCAGAAACAGTCCGGGAACGAGTGGGTTATCTGTTACAAAGAGAGCTGAGAAGGCCCCGATGATCAAAAGCGCAAACAAAGTTGCACCAAGCCACATTCCAAGTTTTCGATCTGATATCTCTGCTTTCACCACTGCAGTCTGTATTGCGACATTGCTATCAAGATTTCGTTCCGCCATTGACAAGATTCGCTCGGCTGAGCCGGGCAACACAGATTCGTATTCCCTCAAATGCTTTGGGTGTGGCATCGGGCCCGAAAATTGCTCACTTACCACTATCTGTGTGATCCGCCGAGCTACCTCGGGGAGGTCGCGCTTCTGAACTTTGCCTTCAAGAGCGCGCTCGATCGCGTCCTCGATTCGGTCGATAGTTCCTGTAGACTTGTCTGATATCTCAGCAGTGGTTTGGTTTGTGCGACTGGGCGGCTTTGCCAAGACTGTTCCTCTCCGTCTCGATACTACTCCTCAACGCAGTCCCGACGTTTTCCCACGCAAGCGAGACGAAATCTCTTGGTTCATATACCAACCTTGATCGACGGCCGTAGGCTATGCGGTAAGGCGAAGAGAAGCCTGCGGCAACACCACGGAAGAGCGCTTCTGTCGTTGCAAGTTTCATCTTGGACCCTCCAGTTCACTTCTTAGCATACACATTTAGGCGTAGTTTAGGAAGGAGCATAACACTAAAACGTAAAATGCCGGTTACTGGTGCGAGCCCAAAGCGCCGTTGCTTTTTGTTAGACTGAGGGTTTTGATGCGGTCAACAAGTTGAGTGGTTGTAAGGCCATCATGTCATTCTCGCCCAGGAAGCTCCGCATGGCGCGCAGCATCTCAGACGCATTGCCATTGCCGGAGCGCAGCACTTCGCCGAACGCCTCTTCCGCCGTGTCGGTCCAGTGCCATGTGTCGTCAAAGGCCTCGATCTGCGCGGCGCTCTCATTACCCTGCGGCCCTTTGAACAGCACGTTGTAGCTGGCATTTGAGTTGAAGGGCGGGTCGAGATAGATCAGGTCCACGCTCTCGTCGCGGATCGAGTCGCGCAGCACGCGCAGATTGTCGCCGTAATAGAGGTGGTTGGTCATTGCGACATCCTGCTCTGCCTGCGTGAATGCGGGGTTAATGCGCGCCTCATTCCTCATACCACCAGACGTCGGGCTGAAACCCGATCCAGTCGCCATAGATCGGCAAGCGCTCGGGGAAGCGAAGCTCGCGGATATGGGCCAGACGGGCGCGGTCGTTGAACCAGAAGGGCACAGTGAAGCGGCCCGCCATCAGCACGCGGTCCAGCGCTTGCGCGGCGGCGGTGAAATCCTCTTGCTCGGTCGAATTCAGCAAGCGGTCGATCATGGCGTCGATGGCCGGGTTTTCCACCCCCATCAGATTGCGCGATCCGGGGATGGTGGCGGCCTCGGACCCCCAATAGCTGCGCTGCTCATTACCGGGGCTGAGCGACATGGCGCGGATCATATGGGTCATGTCGAAATCGAACGCGTTCATGCGCTCGGTATATTGGGCAGCATCAATCTGGGCGACATTGACCTGCATGCCCAGGCGGCGCAGGGCTTCCGTGTAGATATCGGCGATGGAAAGGATCTCGGATGAGCCCTGGCGCAGCAGGATGGTGAAGCGGAAGGGCGCGCCGTCAGAATTGCGCAGGATACCGGCACTGTCGGGCTGCCACCCTGCTTCGGCCAGAAGATTGGTCGCGCGGCGCATGCCCGCGCGATTGGCGACGGATCCATCCGAGACGGGCAGCGTGTAGCCTTCGAGTGTGCTGGGATAGAGATCGTCCTGATACGGCGCGAGGAATTCGGCGACGCGCCCTGTCGCAGGGCCATCTTCCATCGCCATGAAGGAATTGCCGAAGACAGATGTGATGCGCGGGTCTTCGCTGTCATTGATCACTTGCCAGACATATTCGAAATTGAACGCGGTGATCATTGCCTCGCGCACGCGCCAATCGGCGAAAAGCGGGTTGCGGGTATTCATCACGAACCCGTTCAGGCCCGAGGGGCGCTGGTGGGGGATTTCGGATTTCACCACATCGCCCGATTGCACGGCAGGGAAGTTGTAGCGCGTGTTCCAGCTATGGGCATTGGTTTCGCGTATGGTGGTCAGAAGCCCGGATGTGAAGGCTTCGAACATGGCATTGCCATCGCCGAAGAATTCCATGCGGATTTCATCAAGATTGGCCTGACCGCGCATGAAGGGCAGATCGCGGCCCCAATAGTCGGGGTTACGCCGCAGATAGACATAGCGGCCCGCCTCGAAGCGGTCGATGACATAGGGCGCGCTGGTGATCGGGATGACAGAGGTGCCGGATTGGGTGAAATCCAGCCCGTCCCA
>SKSL01000171.1 GCA_007123015.1 Natronohydrobacter sp.
GGGTAGAGATGCGGGATACCGGGCGAAGTGACAAGGCAAGTGACTTGTGACCAGTCCACGCGCCCAAGATCGGTCAGGGCAATCCCTGCGCTCTCGGCCCGCGCACGCGCTTCAGGCGATTCGTCCCAGGCCAGTGGCATGGCCCCGCCCGCGACCAGCGCGGCACAAGTCGCCAGCCCCGAGCGGCCCAGCCCAAGGACCGCTACCTGCTGCCCGTCATGGCCTTGAACTGCAATCATCGCGCGTATCCCTGCTGGTGTGACACTGTCGTTCTGCGCCACATGTTGCACATGTGCAAGACCGCTTGCATGGACTTCGCCACCGCGCTAGCTTTGCTGCAGCGCAGCAACAGAGGTGTGCCATGCTGGAGATCCTTGTCATTCTGATAGCGCTCGCGGCCTTGATTGGACTCGCGTATCGCGGGGTCAGCCTGCTTCTTCTGACGCCCGCACTGGCCATACTGGCCGTGCTGATCTCGGAAGGTGGCCCGCTATTGGCCAGCTACACGCAGATCTTCATGTCCGCGACGGGTGATTTCATCATCCAGTTCTTCCCGCTCTTCCTGCTTGGCGCAGTGTTCGGCAAATTGATGGAGGCCTCGGGCAGCGCGCTTGCTCTTGCGCAAGGCATCATTCGCGGCCTTGGGCCCAGTCGCGCGATCCTTGCCGTGATCCTGTCCTGCGCCGCGATGACCTATGGCGGTGTGTCGCTTTTTGTCGTGGCTTTCGCAGTCTGGCCCATCGCCGCCGCCCTGTTCCGCGATGCCGAATTGCCGAAACTGCTGATCCCGGCAACCATCGCGCTTGGCGCGTTTACCTTCACCATGACGGCCCTGCCCGGTACGCCCGCGATCCAGAACGCGATCCCCATGCCCTATTTCGGCACCACGCCTTTCGCCGCCCCCGGCCTAGGGGTGATCACGGGTCTGGTGATGTTCAGCCTTGGCTGGCTCTGGCTGGAATGGCGCGCGCGCCAGATCGGGCCGGGTTACGGGGCCGAGCCGGATGTCATCGAAGATGACAGCCGCCCCTTGCCTTCGCTGCTTGTCGCCGCCGCCCCCCTGGTGCTGGTGCTGGGTCTGAACGTGAGTTTCACCTTCCTGATCATTCCGCAACTGGACACCAGCTATCTGGCCGAAACCCTGTATGGCGAAACCGATATAAGCGCACTGCGCGGCTTATGGTCCACAATCGCTGCTCTTACCTTTGCCTCGCTGGCACTGGTGGCGCTGAACTGGACACGCCTGACAGACAGGCTGAGCGACACATTGGATAAAGGCGCGAAAGATTCGCTGCTGCCGATTTTCAACACCGCCTCTCTGGTGGGGTTCGGGGCCGTCATCGCGTCGCTCTCGGCCTTCACTCTGATCCGCGACTGGGTGGTGGTCGCAGGCGGCGACAACCCTCTGATTTCGCTGGCCATCGGGACCGGGCTTCTGGCCGGGATGACCGGCTCGGCCTCGGGCGGCATGTCCATCGCGCTTGCCACCTTGGGCGAGACCTATCTTGAACTCGGACAGGCTGCTGGCATTGCGCCCGACTTGATGCACCGCGTCACAGCCGTCGCCACAGGGGGGCTGGATGCGCTGCCGCATAATGGTGCCGTGATCACACTGCTGACCATCTGCGGGCTGACCCATCGCGACTCCTATCGCGACATCGCCATGGTCGCAGTGGTGATCCCGCTGGTGGGGCTGGTTGTTCTGATCACGCTGGGCACGCTCTTCGGCAGTTTCTAACCCCGGATGGTGTCGCCCTTCTCGACGCGGGGCTGCAGCTCGATCCGCTTGCCGCCAATCACCCCGTCATCGGTTTTGCCTGCCACAATTTCAGCCGCACGCAAGCCGATCTCATGCCGGCACGCATCGGTGGTGGCCAGTCGCAGCCGCAACCCGTCGAGCAATTCCAGACCATTGAACCCGGCCAGCCCGATCTGCCCCGGAACATCCAGCCCTTCGTCCAGACAGTAGAGCAAGCCCCCTGCCCCAATCATGTCATTGGAATAATAAAGAAAATCCAGATCCGGCGCACGGCTTAGTATCGCCGCGGTCATCTCGCGCCCCTTGGCCAGCGAAGAGCCGCCCGCGTAATGCTCGGTCGCGGCCAAATCCAGCCCCGCCGCAGTCAGAGCCTCGGTGAACCCTTCAAGGCGTTTGCGCGCGCGGTGATCATCGGGCATTTTCGAGCCCAGAAACCCGATCCGCCGGTAGCCTGCGGCCATGATCGCCTCGGCCATCTCGCGCCCGGCACGCCTGTGCGAAATCCCCACCATCGAGTCGATCGGGTCGCCATCGATATCCATGATCTCGACCACTGGAATGCCGGCATTGGCAAGCATCGCTGTCGCAGCTTCCGTATGTTCCAGACCGGCCACGATCATACCTGTAGGTCGCCAGGACAGCATTTCATAAATCACATTCTCTTCTTGCGCGGCCTTGTACTCTGTTGCCCCGAAAACCGGCTGCAGGCCCGAATCTTCCAACGCCGACGAAATCCCGCCCAGCACTTCCGGAAAAACCATGTTCGAGAGCGACGGGATCACCACACCCACCAGATTGACCCGCTGGCTGGCCAAGGCACCTGCGATCTTGTTGGGGACATAACCAAGGGCCTTGGCCGCGCTCAGAACCTTGTCGCGGGTTGCAGGCGACACATCCGCGCGATTACGCAAAACACGGCTTACAGTCATTTCACTGACGCCACTGGCCTCGGATACATCGCGCAATGTCAAGGGGCGTTGGGCTTCGGGGGGCAAATAGGGCGGCACTGGTCAAGTCCTGTCCAAACACGAGGGATTTCATGTTAGCGCCACATAATACCTTGGCCAAGACCAGAAATCATCGAGATGCGGCAAAGGGATGACAGCACCGGGAAAACCCGCTACAGCCGGATGCATGTGGCCCCGTGGCTCAACTGGATAGAGCAGCCCCCTCCTAAGGGGCAGGTTGCAGGTTCGAATCCTGCCGGGGTCACCATCGGGTCGACATGTTGAGAGGCGAGACAGAGCGTGATTTCCCTGATCGGGCTGTTTCTCGCCGCGCTCATTGCTGCAACGCTGTTGCCGGGTCAATCCGAAGCGGTCCTGCTCGGGCTAGTATTTTTGGGACAGCACCCCGTCTGGCTGCTGGTCAGCGTGGCAAGTGTCGGCAATGTGCTGGGATCACTGATCAACTGGATCATGGGGCGATTTATGATGCGCTTTTCCGCCCATCCGCGCTTTCCCTTCACGCCCATACAGATTGCGCAGGCGGAAGGCAGCTATCGCCGCTGGGGCTGGGTCAGCCTGTTCGGAAGCTGGCTGCCGGTGATTGGCGACCCGCTGACACTTGTGGCAGGCATCCTGCATGAACCGCTCTGGCGGTTCATGCTTGTGGTGAGTGCGGCCAAGACTGGGCGTTACATCATTCTGGTGATGCTTGCACAAGCCGCGCTATAGAATTGCTATGCGGTCCCGCTGCCCCCCATGACATGCGACAGTTCCGCCCCTGACAACACGACATGGCGCGCGCGGCCCACGATCAACGGATCGGGCGCACGGGCGATCTCGGGGTCCTTGTCGGGATAATCCACCGTGGACAGGAAATGCTTCATGCATTCCAGCCGCGCGCGCTTCTTGTCCTTGGATTTCACCACAGTCCAAGGCGCGTCGGCAGTGTCCGTATAGAAGAACATCGCCTCCTTGGCTTCGGTATATTCGTCCCATTTGCCAAGCGAGGCCTTGTCGATGGGCGAGAGCTTCCAGCGCTTGAGCGGGTCGGTCTCGCGCGAGGCAAAGCGGCGGCGCTGTTCCTCGGGCGTGACCGAGAACCAGTATTTGTGAAACCGGATGCCCGAGCGCACCAGCATGCGCTCGAATTCCGGAGCCTGGCGCATGAATTCCAGATAATCCGACGGTGTGCAAAAGCCCATCACGCGCTCGACACCCGCTCGGTTGTACCACGAGCGGTCATAGAACACCATTTCGCCTGCTGTTGGCAGATGCTCGACATAGCGCTGGAAATACCATTGACCGAGTTCTTTCTCGGATGGCTTGTTCAGCGCAACAACACGGGCAAAACGCGGGTTCAGATGCTCGTTGAAGCGCTTGATCGTGCCACCCTTGCCAGCGGCGTCGCGCCCCTCGAACAGGAACACAAAGCGCTCGCCCGTCTCGATCGCCCATTTCTGGACTTTCAGAAGCTCGGCCTGCAACCGCGCCTTTTCCTTTTCATAGGGGGCCCGCGCCAGCTTGTAGCGATAAGGGTAGCGGTCCGATTCGAAATATTTCCGGATCTCCTCAGTGCTCAGCTTCGAGGCATCGGGCTTCCACACATGCCCCTTGGGCGCAGGCTTCAACCTGACTGCCTTCTCGGCTTCCGTCGCGCTTTCCGTCGTGCTTTCCGTCGCGCTTTCCGTCTGGGCCAATGCTGCCGGTGCCGCGTCCCGCGCCTGATCCGCCGACTGCTTCTCAATCGATTTTGCGTCTTCCAAGACGGGTTCGGCCTTCAGAGGGGTGACAACAGCATCAGTCATTCGCGCAGCTCCTATGCATGATCAGGGTTGCCCTGACCTGAACCATTGACAAAAACCTGTCTTTGACACTGATCAATTTAATGCCAAAATAATGCTCACTGACATGAAACTGTCACAATTGTTGCGCGCAGGTTACGACGGCGGGCGCTGTGCCAGCACAATCCCGACCCCCATCAGCACGATGCCCAGCCCCCGCGCCAGATCGAACGGACGCGCGCGCGCCCCGAAAAGCGCGAAATGATCGATCACACTGATGGCCAGAATCTGGCCCAAGAGCACGAACATCACTGCATTGCCGACCCCGAAACGCGGAGCGACCCATGAAATCGACAGAAGATAGAAAGCGATCAAAACCCCCGCGTGGAACAGATGCTTTGGCTGCGCCGGGATCAGCATGAAACTGCCGCCCTGCCCGGACAGCGCCGCCACCAGAATCGCGACCAGCCCCGCGATCACGAACATCACCGCCCCTGCTGCAGCGGGCGAGCCGATTCGCATGCCGAGCTGGGCATTGAGCGCGGCCAGAACAGGTACGCCCATTCCGGCGGCCAGCATGAGCAGCGCATATTTCAGAGTCTCTGATGTCATCGGAGATGTCCTTGCAAGATGCACCACTGTGCCAAGACCCGCGCGCTGTGACCAGCCCTTGCACGCGCCCGGTCCGTGACCGATAGTGATACTCATGACAGGCACGCTTCTTTCCCTCGGACATGGCTACAGTGCACAGGCGCTGGAGCAGCGGCTCTTGCCGCAGGGCTGGACCATCATCGGCACGACGCGCAGCCCCGAAAAGGCAGCTGCGATGCAGGCGCGCGGGGTCACACCGCTGATCTGGCCGGGATCGGAACTGCCCCTTGCGCAGACCACCCATCTGCTGACCTCTGTCGCCCCAGGTGCCCATGCGCATGGTTCGGGCGACCCGGTTCTGGCCGCCCATGGCGCAGCGCTTGCGGAGGCGCGGCACCTGAAATGGGTGGGGTATCTCTCGACTGTGGGCGTCTATGGCGACCAGCAAGGCGGCTGGGTCGATGAGAACACACCCCCCAATGCCCGGAGCGCCCGCGCGCAAGCTCGCATCACGGCCGAACGCGCTTGGCAGGACATATGCGCGCGCGCAGGGCTGCGCCTGCATATCTTCCGGCTGGCAGGTATCTATGGTCCCGGACGTGGCCCGTTCGAGAAACTGCGCACCGGGCGCGCGCAAATGGTGATCAAACCAGGGCAGTATTTTTCGCGCATCCATTACGACGATATCGGGCAGGCACTGGATCTCGCGATCCACTCGGACCAGCCTTCGCGCATCTGGAACCTGTGCGACGACGCCCCGGCCCCGCCGCAAGATGTGCTGCGCCACGCGGCCATGCTTCTGGGCATCGACCCGCCCCCCGATGTGCCGTTCGAGCAGGCCGATCTGTCGCCCATGGCACGCAGCTTCTATGCCGATAGCAAACGTGTGCGCAATGACCGGATCAAACGCGATCTGGGGCTGGAGATGCACTACCCGGACTATCAGACCGGCCTTGCGGCGATCCTGCGCCACGAAGGGTGATTGCCAAGCCCCCGCGCGCGCGTTACCTCGCGCGCAATGCCACGCTATGCGCTACAGATAGAATATGACGGACGCCCCTTCTGTGGCTGGCAGGCGCAGGCTGGCTTGCCATCCGTGCAAGAGGCCATCGAAACTGCACTCGCGCGACTGGAACCGGACCTGCCCCGCATCGCCGCTGCAGGTCGCACTGATACGGGCGTGCATGCCACAGGGCAGGTCGCGCATTGCGACATGTCGCGCGACTGGTCCCCGTTCCGGCTGATGGAGGCGCTGAACCACCACCTGCGCCCGCTGCCCGTGGCGATTCGGGCCTGCGCGCTGACAGGTGAGGGTTTTCACGCGCGCTTTTCAGCTTATGAACGGCGCTACCTGTTCCGCATGCTCACCCGCCGCGCCCCGCCGACATTCGACGCAGGCCAAGTCTGGCATATCCGGCACCCGCTCGATCTGGAAGCCATGCGCGCGGCCGCAGCGCATCTTCTGGGCCTGCATGACTTCACGACATTTCGCGCCAGCCAATGTCAGGCAACGTCGCCGGTCAAGACGCTGGACG
Source organism: Natronohydrobacter sp. (assembly GCA_007123015.1). Lineage (GTDB taxonomy): Bacteria > Pseudomonadota > Alphaproteobacteria > Rhodobacterales > Rhodobacteraceae > Roseinatronobacter. The sequence goes on from SKSL01000171.1 coordinate 6,614, forward strand.
CGCTGGAGATTGCGCTGGTCGAGGGCCTGTCAGGACCGGAAATCCAGTTCCGATTGCGCGCGCGCTCTTTCCTGCACAACCAGGTGCGCAGCATCGTCGGCACGCTGGAACGGGTGGGCGCAGGCGCATGGTCACCGGACGATGTGAAATCGGCGCTTGAGGCACGCGACCGCGCAGCCTGCGGCCCGGTCAGCCCGGCGGGTGGCCTGTATCTGACCGGGGTGGGCTATACCAGCGACCCTTTCGCCGGGTAGGCCGACGTTTTGTTGAGTATTTCTGGCAAGATGAAACAGCAGGTCAGTCCGCTTCCTCGACCACATAGAGGTCGCGGGTCGAGGCGCCTTTGGCATAGCTCAGCGCGTCCTGATAGGCGGGCGAGTTGTAGCAGGCGACCGCGTCTTCGACAGAAGGAAAGCGGGCGACCACATTGCGCGGACGTGCCGTGCCTTCGAGCACGACATAGCGGCCCGCACGCGCCAGGAACACGCCGCCATGCGCGGCAATCGCATGCGTCGCGCGTTTGGCATATTCCGCATAGGCATCAGGGTCCGTGACCTCGACCGAGGCAATCCAGAGAGCACTCATGCCTTCTCGCCTTCAATTGTGCGGGTCACGGCCTGAAGTGCGGCCTCTGCCCCTGCAATATCCGCACCACCGCCCTGCGCCATGTCAGGCCGCCCGCCGCCGCCCTTGCCGCCCAGTGCCCCTACCGCCGCGCGCACAAGATCGACGGCCGAGATCTGGTCCGTCAGATCAGGGGTAACCCCCGCAGCGACAGCGGGTTTTGCGCCCGTATCGGCGATCAGCACCACGGCGCCCGAGCCGAGCTTTTCCTTCATCGCGTCGATCAAGGGGGGCAGGTCCTTGCCCGTCACACCCGACATGATCCTTGCGACCAGTTTGATGCCAGCCACATCCTGCGGCGCATCCTCGGGCGCACCACTGCCCATGGCAATCTGTCGCTTGAGCTGAGAGATTTCATTGACAAGGGCGCGACGTTCCTCGACCAGCGCCCTGACGCGTTCGGGCACATCCGGGAGCGGCGCTTTCAGCAATGTGGCGAGCCCCGAGAGACGCGCCTCCTGGGCGCGCAAATGGTCGAGTGCCGCCTGCCCGGTCAGCGCCTCAATACGGCGCACCCCCGCAGAGGAGGCTGTGTCACCAAGGCAGACGAAAGCCCCGATATCGCCTGTGCGCGCGACATGGGTGCCGCCGCAAAGCTCCAGCGAATAGGTCGCGCCATCCTGACCTTTCTGGGTGCCAGGCAGATGGCCCATCGCCACCACGCGCACTTCGTCCCCGTATTTCTCGCCAAACAGCGCCTGCGCGCCAAGGGCCCGCGCCTCATCCGGGGTCATGATCCGGGTCGTGACCGGGGTATTCTGGCGGATGAAGCTGTTCACTTCGGCTTCAACCTGCGCAATTTCCCCCGCGCTGAGCCCCCCGCCATGGCTGAAATCAAAGCGCAACCGGTCAGGCGCATTGAGCGAGCCTTTTTGCGCGACATGATCGCCAAGGGCGCGGCGCAGGGCTTCATGCAAGAGATGCGTCGCCGAGTGATTCGCGCGAATGGCCGCGCGGCGCTGATGCGTGACTTCCAGCTTGACTGGCTGGCCGGTCGTGATCTCGCCTTCGGTGACCTTGGCGATATGGATGATCACATCAGCAGACTTGCGCGTGTCGCGGACCTCCGCAAGCCCGGTATCAGAGCGGATCAGGCCCGTATCGCCGACCTGCCCCCCGGATTCTGCATAGAACGGGGTCTGGTTGACGACGATCTGAACCTCGCCCGCAGCGCTTCTGACTTCGGCCCCGTCAGTAACCAGGGCCAGCACCTGTGCTTCGGCGCTCTCCATGTCATAACCCAAAAACTCTGTTGCCCCGAACCGGTCCGCCAGATCGAACCAGATGGTGGCGTCTGCCGCCTCGCCAGAGCCCGACCAACTGGCCCGCGCGCGTGCTTTCTGCTCGGCCATGGCCGCGTCAAAGCCTGCGACATCGACACTGCGGCCGCGCTCGCGCAGAGCATCCTGCGTCAGATCGAGCGGGAAGCCATATGTGTCATAGAGCTTGAATGCGGCAGTGCCGGGAAGCTGCGTGCCCTCGTCCAGTGTTTCGAGCTCTGCGTCGAGCAGTTTCAGGCCACGATCCAAAGTCTGGCGAAACCGGGTTTCTTCAGCTTGCAAAGTTTGGGTGATCAGCGCCTGCGCGTCGCGCAATTCATGGAAATGTCCGCCCATCTGTGCGACCAATGCGGGCACCAGCCGATGCATCAGCGGGTCCTGCGCCCCCAGCATATGTGCGTGGCGCATGGCACGGCGCATGATCCGGCGCAGCACATAGCCGCGCCCGTCATTGCTGGGCATCACCCCATCAGCGATCAGGAAAGAGGTGGCGCGCAAATGATCCGCGATCACCCGGTGATGCATCTTGCCGGGGCCATCGGGGTCGGAGCTTGTGGCATGGGCCGAGGCCTCGATCAGCGCGCGCAACAGGTCAGTGTCGTAATTGTCATGCTTGCCCTGCAAAAGCGCGCCGATGCGCTCAAGCCCCATGCCCGTGTCAATCGACTGGTTGGGCAAGTCGGTCAGGCGACCATCGTCATGCTGTTCATTCTGCATGAAAACGATGTTCCAGATTTCGATGAAGCGGTCGCCATCTTCTTCGGCACTGCCCGGAGGTCCGCCCCAGATGCTGGGGCCATGATCAAAGAAAATCTCGGTGCAGGGTCCACAAGGTCCGGTCGGCCCCATGCGCCAGAAATTATCGTCCGTCGCGATACGGATGATCCGGTCATCGGGAAGCCCAGCCACCTTTTTCCAGATCGCCGCCGCATCGTCATCAGTGTGATAGATGGTCACCAGCAGCCGGTCTTTCGGGATGTCGAAATCACGGGTCAGCAATTCCCAGGCAAACGGGATCGCATCGGATTTGAAATAATCGCCGAAGCTGAAATTGCCGAGCATCTCGAAAAACGTGTGGTGGCGCGCAGTGTAGCCCACATTGTCCAGGTCGTTATGCTTGCCACCAGCGCGCACGCATTTCTGGCTGGTCGTCGCGCGGTTATACTCTCGATGTTCAAGCCCGGTGAACACATTCTTGAACTGCACCATTCCGGAATTCGTGAACATCAAGGTGGGATCATTGCGGGGAACCAGGGGTGAGCTGTCGACCACCGCATGGCCTTGCCGGGCAAAATAATTAAGAAAGGTCGAGCGGATATCGTACAGGCTGGCCATGATCTGCCTCCGGCGCGGATGGTGTTTCGCGTTGGTTTAGCCCTGTGCCGAAGGGGTGTCCACACCAGAGCGCGCCAGTCGCCTGATCGTTTCTGCTGACTTCGCCTTCTGTGGTGTAACGCCGACCCGGTTTCAGCCATCCTGCTGGCCCTCAGCAAGTGATGCTTGCGCCAGTTGCAGACGACGCAAGACACGGCACGAAAGCACTATTGAAGATAGCCGAA
>SKSL01000263.1 GCA_007123015.1 Natronohydrobacter sp.
GCCAGCCGCACCTTGTAATTGGCCGATTTCGCCTGCACCGCCGCGATAATCCGGTTCATCGCATAGATGCTGTCGAAATCATTGGCGGTGACGATCACGGCCTTGTCGGCGTGCTGCAAAGGGGCCGCAAAGCCACCGCAGACCACATCGCCCAGCACATCGAAGATCACCACATCCGTGTCATCGAGCAGATGATGCTGCTTCAACAGCTTCACTGTCTGGCCCACGACATAGCCACCGCAACCTGTGCCCGCAGGCGGCCCACCGGCTTCCACGCACATCACGCCGCCCCAGCCCTCAGTGACGAAATCCTCGGGGCGCAGCTCTTCCGGGTGGAAATCCACCTCTTTCAGAATGTCGATCACTGTCGGCTGCAAACGCCCAGTCAGCGTGAAGGTGCTGTCATGTTTCGGGTCGCAGCCGATCTGCAACACCCGCTTGCCCTGCGCGGCAAATGCTGCAGACAGATTGCTCGAAGTGGTCGATTTCCCGATCCCGCCCTTGCCATAGACCGAAAACACTTTCGCGCCTTCAATGCGCTGCGCGGGATCCAGATGCACCTGCACCGAGCCCTCACCATCGCGGCCCTTCAGGTTCGGAATTTCATCTCTGGGGCTCATTGTGACTTTCCCTTCATTTTCTTGCGAAAAATACTCCGGGGGGCGCGGGGGGCTGGCCCCCCGCCCTTGCCCAGAAGCGATATCGTCGCGGTCCTGCTCATTCGGCGGCAATCCCTTCGACACGATCTTCAATCTCATCCGCCGCATTCTGCAGCGCGGCCAATGTCGCCGCATCCGGCTGCCAGTAATTGCGCTCGGACGCTTCGATCAATCGCCCGGCCAAACGCGCAGACGCCTGCGGGTTCAGCTCTGACAGCCTGCGCCGCATCGCGTCATCCAGCACGAAAGTCTCCGACAGGCGCTGATAGACCCAGGGCTCGACATTGCCGGTGGTTGCCGACCAGCCGAGCGTATTGGTGACCTGCGCCTCGATCTGGCGCACGCCTTCGGCCTTGTGGGTCAAGAGCGCCTCGTAGAATTTCGGGTTCAGCGCCCGCGACCGGGTTTCCAGTGCGATCTGGTCCTTCAGCGTGCGCACCTTGCCTGCGCCGCGCGTCTGATCACCGATATAGACCGGGGTATCAGCGCCGCCCCGCGCGCGCTTCACGGCGCGCGCGATCCCGCCAAGCGTGTCGAAATAATGGTCCACAGTCGTGACACCAAGCTCGACCGATTCGAGGTTCTGATAGGCCAGATCGACGGTTTTCAGTGTCTCTTTCAGCATCGCGCCCTGCGCGCTGGGCTTGCCGTTCACTCCGTAAGCAAACCCCTTGCGCGCCTGATAGGCGTCTGCGAGTTCATCCTCTTCGCCAAAGGCCGAACTGTCCACCAACTGGTTGACATTGGACCCGTAAGCCCCTTCGGCATTTGAAAAGACGCGCAGGGCCGCAGTTTCCAGATCGACACCCAGTTCCCGGCTCGCCGCCAGTGCATGGGCGCGGATGAAGTTCTGTGCTTCGGGCTCGTCCGCCATCGCAGCCTTGTAAGCCGCTTCGGCCAGCAGGCGGGTCTGCAAGGGCAGCAGGTCGCGGAAGATGCCCGAGAGCGTCATCACCACATCGATGCGCGGGCGACCCAGTTCGGAAAGCGGGATCAGGTCCGCCCCAGACAGGCGGCCATAGGCATCGAAACGCGGGGTCGCGCCGATCAGGGCCAGCGCCTGGGCAATCGGACCACCATCGGATTTGATATTGTCCGACCCCCAAAGCACCATCGCTACAGTGCGCGGCAGAGTGGGGTGCGCGTCAAGGATCTTTTGTGCCTGCAAAGCCCCTTCGCGTAGCGCGAAAGCTGTGGGCATGCGGAACGGATCGAACGCATGGATATTGCGGCCTGTGGGCAGGATTTCGGGCGAGCGGATCAGGTCGCCCCCCGGCACGGGCGCGATATATTCGGCGGAAAGCGCGCGCATCAGGCCCGTGAGTTCCGCGTCGGCCTGCAAGGCTGCGTCCATCGCGGCACGCTGCTCTGGCGTGGCCTCGACATTGGCCAGCAGGTTTGCGCGGGCGGCCGCGTCGAGCTTGCGGCCCATGATGTGCAGACCTTCGGGGATCAGCGCGTCTTCGCATTCCAGAAGCTTGACCCAGAGGGTTTCGGCTGTGCCGGTCAGGTCCACAGCGCTGGCCTGTTCTGCGATAAGCTGTTCCAATTCTTCGCGGGCAGGATCCTGCGGCTCCATCCGCCGCCAGCGCGCAAGCGACTCCTTCAGCTCCTGCAAGCCCTTGTAGAGCCCGGCTTGCGCCACTGGCGGTGTCAGATGGGTGATCGTCACAGCGCCCGAGCGGCGCTTGGCGAGCGAGGCCTCGGAGGGGTTATTCGCGGCATAAAGGTAGATATTTGGCATCTCGCCGATCAGCCGGTCGGGCCAGTCGCGCGCGCCGAGGCCCGCCTGTTTGCCCGGCATGAATTCCAGCGCGCCATGCATGCCGAAATGCAGCACGGCATCGGCTTTGTAGGTGTTGCGCAGCCAGAGATAGAATTGCGTGAACGCATGGGTCGGTGCGAAGC
>SKSL01000108.1 GCA_007123015.1 Natronohydrobacter sp.
GGGCTTGGGCCGCGTCCAGCCAGTCGCCAAGGCGCGGGTCAGTGCGGCGCGCGTGCAGCAGGTCTTCGATGGCGGCCATTTCCTCGGACCGCTGGTCATTTGATCCGCGCGGCATGACCGTCTGCTGGTCCCAGCCCAACCGCCCCGAGATCTGCGCCAGCGCTTCAGTCTGGCGCGCGAAGGCCATGAGTTCGTGATAGGCACTCATGCGCGCGCGCCCTGCCCGCGCAGCGCGTCAAAGCGGGGATATTGTGCCAGATGGCGGGTGCGGATGATCAGCACCCAGAGTAGGACCGCCGTGGCCTGATGCGCGATGGCCAATTGCCACGGTGCCCCATAGAGTACAGTAACAACACCCAGCACGATCTGCGCCAGCATCGCGAGCAGCATTGCATGACTGGCACTGCGCGTCACACCATGAGTGGATCGGCGACCCCGCAGCCAGACAAAAAGCGCCAGCAGCGCCAGCAGATAGCCGATCTTGCGGTGAAAGAACTGCGTTGTTGCCGGGTTCTCGAAGAAATTCATCCAGAGCGGGCGCAGATCGAACAGCTCGGGCGGTACGACCACACCATGCATCAATGGCCAATCCGTGTAATTGCGCCCTGCATCGATCCCTGCGACCAGCGCGCCCAAGATGATCTGAAGAAAGGCAAGCCCCACCAACGCCGTGCTGAGCGTGACAAGCTGGCCCTCGCGCGCGCGGCGCGCGGCGATCAGATCGGATTCGGGACGGTTCAACAAGAAGCTGTACCACGCGATCAGGCCAAGGATGACAAAGGCCAGCCCCAGATGCACGGCCAGCCGGTAGGACGCCACGGCCGTCATGCCTTCATTCAGGCCAGAGGCGACCATCCACCAGCCAATCGCGCCTTGCAGCCCCCCAAGCGCGCCAAGCCCCAGCAAACGCGGAGTCCAGCCTGTGGGGATACGTTTGGTCAGCCAGAAGAACAGAAACCCCAGCCCCCAGACCAGCCCGATGACACGGCCCAGCTGACGGTGCCCCCATTCCCACCAATAGATGATCTTGAACTCCTCTAGGCTCATGCCCTGATTCATGATCTGATACTGGTCGATCTGGCGGTATTTCTCGAATTCTTCCAGCCACATTTCCTGGCTGAACGGCGGGATCGCCCCAGTCACGGGCCGCCATTCGGTGATCGACAGGCCACTATCCGTCAGCCGTGTCATGCCGCCCACGACAATCATCACACAGACCAGTGCGAAAAGTACCAGAAGCCAGAGTCGGATGGCCTTGCGCGCGCCTTTCGGATGCCGGTCAATGACCCCTGTCACAGGCTGCGCCTTATCGGGTCTGGAGGTACCGACCTCTTCAAAAATCGCACGGTTCTTGGCCATCGGGCGCTCCTTGGTGTCTTGGCGCGCAAGCTAATGCGTCCTCGGTCCGCGCGCAAGCATGGGCGCTGTCGCAGTGTGTGCTTACGGAACCTGCGCCATCCCCAGATCGAGATCAGGCAGCATAGCGCCACCGCGCAGCGTGTCGAGCGCGTCAAGCAAAGCCGCGCGGCCGCCAAGCTGTGCCTCGAAGTGAAGTGTCGCACAGGCCGCGCGTGTATAAAGACCCGGATCGCGCGCAGCGGCACGGGCGAAGTCGAACGGGTTTGCGACCAGCCTGACAGGCGGGGCCGCACAGCGCGCGATACCCGTGCCTGCCCGCAGATGGGCCGGATCGTCCGAGACGATGACCGCCAGCCCCTCATCAAGCCATGCCGGCAAACGGCCATTCAGGCTGGCCATGATCCCAGTGCGGTGATGGATGACGACATGCGCGAATTCATGTCGCAGGATTTCGGGGGTGGTCCCCTGCGGGCCGATATAGACCACGGCCCCGAAAGGCGTCGAGATGGTCAGCCCTGCGACAGCGCCCAGGCCCAGCCGCGCAGCGCATGCTGCATCGCCGCAGAAGATCACGCGATGCGGGATCTCGAAATGGCCCAACTCGGCTGCAACACGCGCGCGCGCCTGCGCTGTCAGCGCTGCAAACTCTGCCTGCTGCACTGGGCCGACATGGCTTTGCACAACAATCCCTGTCCCGGTCATCTTCAGCCCGAAACAGACCGGGCACAGCGCCGCAGGCAGCACTGGGTAGGCAAATCCCACAGCAATGCCACTCAGGACCACCAGCGCCCCCAATGCAAAAATCAGGCGACGCAGGGCAGCGCGCATCAGCGCCCTTGCCCCCGGATCAGCTGGCGCAACATACCGTGCAGCGTTTGCACATCTGCGCGCGTCAGATGCAGCCGCGCCCACATGTTGCGCAGGTTCAGCCGCATCGCCTGCGCTTTCTCGGGCGGGTGGAAGAAGCCTGCATCCGCAAGCCGGTCCTCGAAATGGTCGCCCAGTTTCTCGCGCTCGATGGCGCTCGCGAAATCGGTCCCGGCCATGGCCAGAACCTCTGGCGGGGTGTCGCTGCCAAGGCGCGCATATTCATAGGCGACCAAGAGCACGCATTGCGCCAGATTGAGCGAATAGAAGGCCGGGTTCACCGGCACAGTGATGATCGCATTGGCGCGCGCCA
>SKSL01000177.1 GCA_007123015.1 Natronohydrobacter sp.
AACCGGGGAAGCGCCCTGACGGATCAGCACTGAGGGGTCTGCCCGCCATCAAGGGCAGACCCATGAATAAGGGCCGCGCGGGTCAAACCCTGCGCGGCCGCTTTATCCTTGCAGATCAACTGTCGCAGATATTCTGCAGACTCACCCATTGCCCGTCACTGAGCAGAGTCCGCTGTTCGGCCTCGCCTGCCATTGGATCCAGCATACGCAAAGAGGCTGCCAAGGCTGGCACAGCGAGGTCCAGAGCTGTCGGGTTATCAACGAATGGCCGCGTCGACAGGTCAACCCGCGCAAAGCGCTCAAGCAGCGGATCCAGTTCGGGGGTCTTTGGATCATCGCGCAAGAGCGCCGTTGCATACCCATCCAGAGCGCGTGGGGGCAGCTCTGCGGATGTCAGCAGACGGAATGTGGCGATGACGCCCGCATGGCGCAATGCAGAATGCAACGGATCATCATCAGCCGCGCGCTGCGCTGCAAGCAGGATCGCCCCGGCCAGCGCATCAGCATAAGCGGCCTCATCCAGCATCCGCGCATCTAGGATGAAATACCGCCCCATGATATGCTGCACACGCGGTGCGCCCAACGGCAGCCCGCGCATCACGACCAGTTCGGCGGGGTTCTGAAACAAGGCGCGCTGCAAACTGACCAGCGCCGCGTTCCCGTTCGGGGAACTGCATTCCTGCGCCCCCAGACCGCGCAGATCTGCGCGCAAGCGCGTGCCCAATTCCATGCGCTTGGCCATCGGCACCACCGAGGCCGTATGCGTCACCAGTGCAGGCGGTATGGCCATGGCCAGCGCAAACGCCGTCACCAATCCGATAGCCGCCATGATCGGGCGACGGTAACGCGCCAGAAAGGGACGCGGCGGATGCAGGGCGCCCTGCACTGTCTTGAGCGCGTCGATCAGCCAATCATCCTGCAGCTCCAGGATTTCACTGTCATCGCCTTCAGGCGCATAGAGTGCCGGGCGCTTGCCGGGATTGAGCCGCTGGACTGCAGGCAAGGACCAATGCGACAGGGCCTGTTGGCTGCGACTGTCCGAGATCACGAGCGTCGCATCGCCGAAGGTCACGAAGACGTCGCGCCGCTGTGCGTGGCGCGATGGCGACCATAGGCCGGGACCTTCCAATTTGCGATACTTCTCGAGCGCGGTCATGCCGCCTGCCTGTCATTCTTGTTTTGCGCAAGAATACAGCAGACGGGCGCGCAAGACCAGCAATCACATCTCGCGCACGCGCGCGCGCAGATCAAACTTTTGTATCTTGCCGGTCGATGTCTTGGGCAAATCCAGCACCAACACGCGTTTGGGCGTCTTGAAACCCGCCAAACGCTCGCGACAAAAGGCAATCAACTCTGCCTCTGTGACCTCGGCCCCCGGTTTCACTTCGATACAGGCGCAGGGCACTTCGCCCCATTTCTCATCCGGTAGTGCCACCACGGCTGCAAGCGACACGGCCGGGTGTTTCATCAAGACCCCTTCGACTTCGACCGAAGACACATTCTCCCCCCCCGAGATGATGATATCCTTGGCCCGATCTGCAATCTTGATATAGCCATCCGGGTGCTGAAACGCGATATCGCCAGAGTGGAACCAGCCACCGCGAAACGCCTCGCGCGTGGCCTCTGGATTGCGGAAATAGCCCTTCATCACACCATTGCCGCGATGCATGATCTCGCCCAGGGATGCCCCGTCGCGCGGCACAGGCTGCATCGTCTCGCTCTCCATCACGGTCAACCCGTCCATGAACGGCATGGCGATGCCAGTGCGCGCCTTGACCTCTGCGCGCTCATCCCCTTCCAAGGCGTCGAATTCAGTCTGCCACAGACATTCCGCGTCCGGGCCATAGGTCTCGGTCAGGCCATAGACCTGCGTGACATTGAAGCCCAGAGGCTCGATCGCGGCCAGAGTCGCAGCAGGCGGGGGCGCTCCTGCTGTGAAGACCTCGACCACATGATCGAAGGGCATGCGCTCTTCATCCGGGGCATTGATGATCGTCTGCAACACGATCGGGGCCCCGCCGAAATGCGTGGCCCCTTCAGCGCTGATCGCATGATAGACCCCGCGCGCGGTCACATCACGCAGACAGATGACCGTCCCGCCCAGCACCGGGATCATCCAGGGGTGACACCAGGCATTGCAATGAAACATCGGCACGATGGTCAGGTATCGCGGGAAAAGCGTCATCCGCCAGGAAATCGGCTGTGATAATGTCGAGAGATAAGCACCGCGGTGATGATAGACCACGCCCTTGGGCCGCCCGGTTGTCCCCGACGTATAATTCAGCGCAAGGCTTTCCCATTCATCCACTGGCATGACCCACTCAAATTCAGGATCACCCGAGGCCAGCAGGTCCTCAAATTCGGTAAACGCCCCTGTCGGCGTGAATCCCGACTCGCGATCTGCCACTTCGATGATTTCGGGCGCGTCATCGCCCAGAGCCGCACAAGCCGCGCGCGCCAGATCAATGAAAGCGGTATCTGCCAGCAGGACCCGGGCGCGTGAATGATCAAGGATGTAGCGTACTGTTTCGACATCCAG
>SKSL01000153.1 GCA_007123015.1 Natronohydrobacter sp.
CACTTCCTTTCTTCCACGACCGCCTCAAGGTCCATCTGCGCGACCAAGGCATCCGCCATGACGTGATCGACGCCTGCCTCGCCATGCCCGGCAATGACGACCTGACGCTCCTGGTCAAACGCGCCGAAGCCCTCAGTGCCTTCCTGCAAACCACTGACGGTGAAAACCTGCTGCAAGGCTTCAAGCGCGCCAACAACATTCTGACGCAGGCCGAGGCCAAGGACGGGGTGGAATATTCCTTCGGCCCCGACCCCAAACTCGCCGAGACCGAGGAAGAATGCGCGCTTTTCGCAGCCCTCGATCAGGCCGAAGCCGCCATCGCGCCGGCCCTGCAGGCCGAAGATTTCGGCGCGGCGATGCAGGCGATGGCCAATCTGCGCGCGCCGATTGACGCGTTCTTTGACACAGTGCAGATCAATGCCGAGAACCAGATCCTGCGGCGCAACCGGTTGAACCTGCTGCACCGGATCCGCGCGACCTGTCTGCAAGTCGCCGATCTGACCCGCGTCGAGGGGTAAGGGACGGTGCGTGCCAAGCACGCACCCTACGCGCGTGGGGTAAGGTGCGTGGTTCCCACGCACCGCTCTTTGACCCCGCACCAAGATTTCCTTGAGTCTGCGGCGCATCCCCTTATGCTGCACTGCAGCCAGAAAGCCCGCCCATGCCGAAATACCTGACCCTGACGGATTACGCCCAGATCACCGGTTCTGCGCCGATCAAACGCCAGACCCATGGCTGGCGCGCGAAATGCCTGCAGCGTCTTGTCCGGCTGGACATGCCCGTGCCACTGACCATCGCGCTGTCTTTCGGGGTTGTGCGCGAAATCGCCACGGGCGCACAGATGAACCTGCGCCATCTGCTGGGGCATTTCCCCAAGGGTCAGTTGCTGTCCGTGCGCCCCAGTTCAGAGCATCCGGAATGGGGCGGGCCTGCGGCGATTCTGAATATCGGCATGAATGACGAGAAACACGCCCAGATCAGCGCTACGCATGGCGAACCTATCGCCACGGAAATGTATCTGCGCTTCGTGCAATCCTATGCTGCCCATGTCGCCCATCTCGACCCGGATATGTTCGAAGTCACGGAACCCTGCCTGCCGGCCCTGCAAGCGGCGCTGCGCGATTATGAGATGGAGATGGAAGAACCTTTCCCGCAATCGCCCGCGCAGCAACTTGCCGATGTGTTGCGCTCGATGGCGCGCGCCTGGGAAGGCACCTCGGCGCGGCTGCTCCGGCAGGCCAAGGGCGCACCTGTCGAGGCGGGTCTGGGGCTTGTCGTGCAGGCCATGGCCGGGGGCTTGGGCAAGGGGGTCAGCGGGGCCGGTTTGATCCGCTTCATCGATGCCGAGACAGGCAGGCCCAAGGTCGCCGGTCGCTTCAAGACGCAAGGCCAGCATGGACTGGACGCGCTGCAAAACGGGCAGGATGTCCTGTATCTGACCCGCGATCCGCGCGGCCCTTCGCTGGAAGAGCATTGCCCGGACGCCTTCGCAGACCTGCTGCGTCACGGCAGTTACGCGCGCGAGCGGTTGCGCGAGGAGATGGAGATCGAGTTCACGCTCGATGATGGCAAGCTCTGGGTGCTTGATGCCGTGACAGTGCTGCGCTCGTCGCGGGCCTCGGTCCGGGTGGCGGTTGATTTGGCCAATGACGGGATCATCGAGCGCGACGAGGCCTTGATGCGGATCCCGCCCAAGGCGCTGAGCGATCTGTTGCACCGTCAGGTCGATCCGAGCGCGCGCGCGAGCGCCTTCGTGCACGGGATCGCGGCCAGTCCGGGCGCAGCGATCGGCCGGGTGGTGTTCACATCGACGGCCGCGCAGGCCTGCGCTGCGCGCGATGAGCCCTGCATTCTGGTGCGGCGCGAAACCACGCCCGAGGATATTCGCGGCATGCACGCGGCTCAGGCGGTGCTTACCGAGCGCGGCGGCATGACCAGCCATGCGGCTGTGATCGGGCGGGGCCTAGGTGTGCCCTGTGTGGTGGGGGCCTCGCGCATGCAGATAGATGAGCGGCGCAAGGTCGCGCGCGCCGGTACGCATGTGCTGCAGGAAGGCGATATGCTGACGGTCGATGGCACCAATGGGGTGGTTCTGATCGGGGAAGTCAAGCTGTTGGAACCAGCGCTCGATGACCGGTTCGAAGCGCTGATGGACTGGGCCGATGCGCGGCGCGATATCGGGATCCGGGCCAATGCCGACACGCCTGCTGATGCCCGTCTCGCGCGCGAGTTCAAGGCGCAGGGGATCGGGCTGTGCCGCACCGAACATATGTTTTTCGAAGATGACCGGTTGACGCTGATGCGCGAGATGATCTTCGCGGATACGCCCGAAGATCGCTCTGATGCGCTGGAACGGCTCTTGCCGATGCAGCGCGCTGATTTCCGTGAGTTGTTCGAGATCATGCAGGGCCAGCCAGTCTGTATCCGGCTGTTTGACCCGCCGCTGCATGAATTCCTGCCCCATTCCAAGGAAGGGTTGCGCTTTCTGGCCGATGCGCTCGGCAAGCCCTTGTCGGAAATCATGCGCCGTGCTGATGCGCTTTCGGAATTCAACCCTATGCTGGGCATGCGCGGGGTGCGTCTGGGGGTCACCATCCCGGAAATCTACGAGATGCAGGCGCGCGCGATTTTCGAGGCGACAGCAGAATTGGCGGATAGCGGTGCGTCGGTGGTCCCGGAGATCATGATCCCGCTGGTCTCGGCAATGCGCGAGGTTGAATTGATCAAATCGCGGATTGATGCCATTGCCGCGCAGGTGCGCACGCGGCGCGGCACGGATTTCAGCTACCGGATCGGGGTTATGGTCGAAACCCCGCGTGCGGCTCTGCGCGCGGGCGAGATCGCTTTGCATTCGGCCTTCCTGTCCTTCGGGACCAATGACCTGACCCAGATGACCTATGGCCTGTCGCGCGATGATGCGGGGCGCTTCATGTCGGATTATGTGCAGCAGGGCGTGTTTCCGGAAGACCCGTTTCATGTGCTCGATCTGGATGGTGTGGGGGAATTGCTTGAACTTGGGGCAGCGCGTGGGCGGCAAACAAGACGTGATTTGACATTGTCGATCTGCGGCGAGCACGGCGGAAATCCGGAATCGATTCGGTTTTGTCGCAATCTGGGCTTTGACTATGTGTCCTGTTCGCCGTTCCGCGTGCCTGTGGCGCGCCTTGCTGCAGCGCAGCTTGCCATCGTCGAACAGAACTGAACCCCCTGTCCAGACGGGGGAATTCGGTTTGTCAGCCGCGTGTTTCTTGATGGAAATACGGGCCAGAGCCCGCTTTCTGGACGTTTTGCCGCTTTTAGAGTATAACTGCGATCAAGACACGGGGACTTGAACGCGGGGATACAGGTCACACAGTGTGCAGACCTGAAATTTCATGATGAAGAGAATTGAGGATTTGACCGCAAGGGGCCTGTGCAAAATGGCCCTGATTGGCAAGGTGGCTGCCCGGAAGTCGCGCGCATTCGCTGCGCAATACGCCCCGCGTTTGCCCAAAGCCCGTGTAAGTCTGACCTTTTCGACGATCTGTGCTGCGGCTGTGCTGATTGCCCTGCCCAGTGTCGGCTCGCGGGTGGAAGATGCGACATTGAAGCCCGACATGCGCGCAAAACTGGTGATGCTTGCCTTGCACCAATCGAATCCGGCCATGCGCAATGAGTTGTCGATCAATGTGGCGTCCGATCCGCCCCATGCCCGCTTCGCGGCCCTTTCGCCAGATCCGCAAGGTGCATCGCGCGAAGCTTTCGGGGTGATTGTCGAACGACAACCTTTGAAGCATGACATCAAGCCGCCTGCGCAGATCGCCGCAGAGCCAGAGACGGAGTCCCCCCAGCCAGCCGCTCTTGACAGGTCTCTGCGCCCCTTGCCGCGGCCCGAGTTCGATACTCTTGCGCGGCAGGCATCAGTTCCAGCGGAGGCTCTGGACCTTCGCTTGTCGACCCAGGGCGCAGTCAGGGGCGCAGCGGATGTGGGCCATCTGCTGGCACCTTATGTCTCTTTGCAGCCACAGGCGCGTCCTGCCAACCTGTCGCGCAAGACGGTCCAGTACACGCGGCGCTGGTTACGTAATCAGCCTTTGCGGGAATTGACGGATCAGGAAAACTGTCTGGCAGTGGCGATCTATCATGAAGCGCGTGGCGAGAGCATTCGAGGCCAATTTGCAGTCGCCGAGGTGATCTTGAACCGTGTCGCCTCTCGTCAGTTCCCGAATTCGATCTGTGGGGTTGTCTATCAGGGCGCGCGTGGTCAGAACGGCGGATGTCAGTTCAGCTTTGCCTGCGATGGGCGGTCAGAGGCCATGCCCAATCGCACAGCCGCACGCAAGGCGCAGCGCATCTCGATGCTGTTGTCGGACGGGGCGTATAGTCGGTTGACGCAAGGTGCGCTGTTCTTCCACACGACGTCGGTCAACCCGAGCTGGTCGCAGCGTTTCGAACAGACTGCCCAGATCGGAGCGCATCTTTTCTTTCGCGGCTGAACTTGTGCTTTCTCTTTTGTGGTTTTTTCCTTGGGCTGGAGCGTGATCGTCGCATTCCGGGCCCTGTGTGACGCAATTGCGCATTGCCTTGTCATGTCAGGGCAGTAATAGACGCGTGGCCATCAAGGATCACATGGAAAGACCTGCACATGAGCTCCGATATCCGCCTCGCCTTCGCGCATCCCGAAGCGCGCGCTGAAGCTTCTGCCACAGCAGAGCCACGCGACCGGATCAGCCTGAGTAATCATGTTGTCGAGGTCGAAATAGGGGCGTTTCAGGCCGAGCGCGGTGTCGCGCAGCGTTTGCGGTTCAATGTCGTGGTGGAAGTGCGCCCCCATCCGGCCCCGCTGGAAGATGATGTGGACCGTATCCTGTCTTATGACCGGATCACCGAAGCAATCGCCGTGGAACTGTCAGCCGAGCGTCTGAACCTGCTCGAAACACTTGCCGAACGCGTCGCGGAACGGGTGCTGCAAGAGCCGCAGGCAATGCGTGCTTTCGTTCGGATCGAGAAGCTGGACCGGGGGCCCGGAGCGCTGGGGGTCGAGATTGTCCGCAACCGTGCGGCCCAGCCCTTGCGCGCACTTGATGCGAGCGGCGAAGAACAGGCCGTGCATCCGCTGGTGGTCTATCTCGACAATGCCATGATTGGCTCTGACAGGCTGCGGCCCTGTCTGGATCGCTTGCAGGCCGAAGGCATACCGGTGATCCTGTGCGTCGGCATGACGCCTGAGCCTGTGGCCGAGACCGGCCATCGCGCCACGCAACGCCGGATTGATCTGCTGGCCATCGAGCAGAACGCCTGGCGTCTGGCCGCACTCGATCCGCGTTGTGTGGTCGTGGCCAGCCGCACTGAAATCGACTGGGCCATGAAGCAGGGCCAGATGATCGTCTGGGCGCCCTCGAAACTGATCCTTGATGCGACAGATGGACCCAACGCGCCTGCGCGTGACGGGCTGGCCTTGGCGCTGTGGTTGGCCGAGCATGTGGCAGCTTGCGAATTGCGCCTGCCGGACGGGGCGCATGTCCCGCCGGGCAGCCATGTGCCGCAGACGCGGCTTGCCCCCTGAGGCTTGCAACTCGCCACTTGATTGGTCACAGAGCGTGTATGATCTACCCTCTGCCGCATCTCTTGCCTGCCTTTCTTGCGACTTCCGATCTGCTGCCGTTGCGCGGCCAGGACGCGCTGCGCGTGAGCGCAATCGAGCCGCTGACGCGCGCCGGGCCGCAAGGGCTGCGGGCGTTTGATCCCGCTGCCGATGGCGTGTTGACGGCGACACCCGCGCCGCTTTGTGGGATGGACTGGACCCGTCCGCGGATCATGGGCATCCTGAATGTCACGCCGGATAGTTTTTCAGATGGTGGCCAGTTTGCAGCGCAGGATGCTGCGCGTGTGCATGCGGCTGCTATGGTGGCTGCGGGCGCGGATATCCTTGATGTCGGGGGCGAGTCGACTCGTCCCGGCGCCGTCGAAGTGCCTGTGGCCGAAGAGATCGCGCGCACAGCGCCCTTGATCCGTGCGTTGCGTGCCGATGGCGTCACGTTGCCGATTTCAATTGACACGCGCAAGGCCGCAGTGGCGGCTGCGGCCATCAAGGCTGGGGCCGATATCGTGAATGATGTTTCAGCTTTGACATGGGATCGTGACATGGGCCGCGTCGTGGCAGAAGCGGACGTGCCGATCTGTCTGATGCATGCGCAGGGCACACCGCAGACCATGCAGGTCAATCCGCAGTATTCTGATGTCAGATTCGACGTTTACGACTGGCTGGCCGACGCTTTGGCACGCGCGCAGCAGGCCGGGATTACGGCCGGGCGCGTGATCCTTGATCCGGGTATCGGATTCGGCAAGACGCTTGCGCATAATCTCGCTCTTATCCAGCATCTTGGGATGCTGCACGGCCTTGGCTGTGTTATCCTGTTCGGGGCGTCGCGCAAGCGTTTCATCGGCACGCTCAGCAAGACCGATGAAGCGCAGGCGCGCTTGGCCGGTTCCCTAGCCGTGGCGCTGCAAGCGGCCGGGGCCGGGGCACAGATTCTGCGCGTGCATGATGTGGAAGAGACAAGGCAGGCGCTGCAAGTATGGCAGGCGCTCCATAACAAGGCAGAAGAGAGGGGGCAGGAATGACACGCAAGCTTTTCGGGACAGACGGGGTCCGGGGAACGGCGAACACGCATCCGATGACAGCCGAGATGGCGCTGCGTCTCGGGGCTGCGGCCGGGCGGCATTTCCGCCGCAATGGATCGAACGAGCATCGGGTGGTGATCGGCAAGGATACGCGGCTCTCTGGCTATATGTTCGAGACTGCGTTGACGGCGGGGCTGACCTCGACTGGTATGAATGTGCTGCTGCTGGGACCGGTGCCGACTCCGGCTGTGGGATTTCTCACGCGCTCGATGCGCGCGGATCTGGGGATCATGATTTCGGCCAGCCACAACGCGCATCAGGATAACGGGATCAAGTTCTTCGGCCCCGACGGGTTCAAGCTGTCTGATGCGGATGAGGCCGAGATCGAAGCCATTGTCGCTGGCGAAATTGTTCCGGCGCAGCCCGCCAATATCGGGCGCGCCAAACGGATCGAGACCGCCGGTGGGCGCTATGTGGAATATGCCAAGACAACGCTCGCGCGCGGCACGCAGCTTGGCGGGCTGAAGATTGTGCTGGATTGTGCGAATGGGGCGGCCCATCGTGTGGCGCCACAGCTTTTGTGGGAATTGGGGGCGGATGTGGTTCCGATCGGGGTCAACCCGAGCGGGACCAATATCAATTTGGATTGCGGCTCGACCTATCCGCGCACCTGCGCGGCCAAAGTGCTGGAGACCGGCGCGGATCTGGGGATCACGCTGGACGGGGATGCGGACCGCGTGATCCTGATCGATGAGCGCGGCCAGATTGCGGATGGCGACCAGCTGATGGCGCTATTCGCGCGCCGCTTTGGCGAAGCGCAGATGCTGCGCGAAGGTGTGCTGGTGGCCACGGTCATGTCCAATCTTGGCCTTGAGCGCTATCTTGAGGGCAACGGCATGCGCATGGAGCGCACAGCCGTCGGTGACCGCTATGTGGTCGAGCGGATGCGCCAAGGTGGCTGGAATCTGGGTGGTGAGCAATCGGGTCATATCGTGATGACCGATTATGCTACTACGGGCGACGGGCTGATTGCGGCATTGCAGTTCATGGCTGCGATGATCGAGACGGGTAAACCCGCGTCGATCCTTGCGAAATCTTTTGAGCCTGTGCCGCAGATGTTGAAGAACCTGCGTACCGCGCCGGGGGTGGATTTGCTGTCCAAATCCGAAGTGCAGGCGGTGATCGAAGATGCCAAAGCGCGTCTGGACGGTCGTGGCAGGCTGCTGATCCGGAAATCCGGGACCGAACCTTTGGTGCGGGTGATGGCCGAATGCGAAGACGAAGGGCTTCTGGCCGAGATCGTGAACGGGATTATCGCCGAAATGGAAGCCGTGGCGTGATCAGGTAAGGTGCGTGCTGAGCACGCACCCTACGCGAAAGCGCATAGGGGCTTGTCATCGCCCCTCATTTTCCGTTAACCGGGATCAAGGACATGGGAGACATTGGCGCAGGCGCCAAGGCCGAAGGAGCAACCGCCCCGGTAAACTCTCAGGCAAAAGGACCGGTCCGGCAGACAGACTCTGGAGAGAGGCGCATCTGCGCCCGCCGAAGGGATAGCGATCTCAGGCGCAAGGGACAGAGGGGGCATGATCTGCGGGGCAACTCGCGCTGACATGACCCGTTGGGCACTTGCCCGACCCTGACAGAGGCCACCCGATGCCCGATGCTGATCTGAACCGCACGATCCTGCACCCGCTGCATGTCGAACTGGGCGCGAAGCTGGTGCCTTTTGCGGGCTATGAGATGCCAGTCCAATACCCCATGGGCGTGATGAAGGAGCATCTGCACACCCGCGCGCAGGCCGGGCTGTTCGATGTCAGCCATATGGGGCAGGTGATCCTGCGCCCCAAGTCGGATATGGCGGCGATCGAACTGGGATTGGAAGCGCTGATGCCAGTTGCAGTGCAGGGGCTGGTCGAGGGGCGGCAGCGCTATGGGCTGTTTACCAATGACGCGGGCGGGATCCTTGACGATCTGATGTTCGCCAATCGCGGCGATCATATCTTCATGGTGGTCAATGCCGCCTGCAAGGAGGCCGATATTGCCCATATGCAGGCCCATCTGGCCGATGTGGCCGACGTGCGTCCAGTGCCGGACCGTGCGCTTCTGGCGCTGCAAGGGCCAGCCGCGGAAGCTGTGCTGGCCAGTTTCGTGCCGGATCTGCGCGCGATGCGCTTCATGGATGTGCTGAGCGTCGACACAGTTTACGGCCCGCTCTGGATCGCGCGTTCGGGCTATACGGGCGAGGACGGGTTCGAGATTTCTGTCCCCGATGCCAGCGCCTTAGATTTTGCCCGCGCATTGCTCGGGCAAGATGCGGTGGCGCCCATCGGGCTGGGCGCGCGCGACAGTCTGCGGCTGGAAGCGGGGCTCTGCCTTTATGGGCATGACATTGACACGCAGACCACGCCCGTTGCGGCTGGTCTGGCTTGGGCGATCCAGAAAGCCCGCCGTGCCGGGGGTGCGCGGGAAGGGGGCTTTCCGGGGGCTGCGAAGATATTGGCTGAGCTGGAAACTGGCCCTGCGGCGCACCGCGTGGGCTTGCGCCCCGAGGGCCGCGCGCCGATGCGCGATGGTACAGTGATCTGGGACGCGGCCGAGGGCGGGCATCGTCTGGGGAAAGTGACGTCAGGCGGCTTTGGTCCGTCGGTTGAAGCCCCGATTGCAATGGCCTATGTGCCGGATTTTGCAGCAGTTCCGGGCACCCGGCTTTGGGGAGAGTTGCGCGGCAAACGCCTGCCCGTTACCGTCTGTGAATTGCCGTTTCGCCCGTCCAATTACAAGCGCTGAGGAGCTTGCGCATGAAATACACCGAAGAACATGAATGGCTGCGCATCGAGGGGGATGTCGTCGTTGTGGGCATCACTGAACACGCCGCCGAGCAGTTGGGAGATGTGGTCTTTGTCGAACTGCCCGAGATCGAGGCCGTTGTAGCCAAGGGTGATGAAGTTTGTGTCATCGAATCGGTCAAGGCCGCGTCTGATATTCTGGCACCCGTCGATGGTGAGATCGTCGAGGTGAATGAGGCATTGACGGATACACCGGCGCTTGTGAACGAAGATCCGCAAGGGGATGCCTGGTTTTTCAAGATGAAACTGGATGATCTGTCGGTGCTCGATGAGTTCATGACCGAGGAAGAATACAAGGAGTTTCTCGGTTGACCCACAGACACTGATCTCACCGGGCGGGGCCGCGCGGCTGCCGCC
>SKSL01000209.1 GCA_007123015.1 Natronohydrobacter sp.
GAACAATACGCTTGACGGTGTGATCAAGGAAATCAAGGGCGAGACCTGCGTGGTAAAGCTTGATGGTGGCGAATTGATCGACGCGAAGCCGGTCAATGTCAGCAAGCCTGGTGAGCGCACGCGCGTCTCGATCCGGCCGGAACGTGTCGAGGCCAACAAGGAGCGGTTGGACCCTGATGCTCATCTGATCAAGGCAGAGGTGATGGAATTCATCTATATGGGCGATGTCTTCCGCACCCGGCTGAAAGTGGCTGGAAACGAAAATTTCATCATGAAAACCCGCAATGCGCCGGATCAGGTGCGCCACAAACCGGGCAGCATGATCGAAATCGGCTGGTTGCCGAAGGATTGCCGCGCGCTTGATTGCCCTGAGTGACGCTCGCGCGGTGTCCCGGTGACGGGACCGAGGGATAGACCCTAAAACACGGCACAGATCAACTGTGCTGAAATGACGAACCAAGGAGGTTATCAATGTCATCCAAAGTGAAACTCATCGCACTCAGCTCTGCTGTCAGCGTTCTTGCGCTCAGTGCTTCGGCCGATGATCCAGTCTCGCTGACAATCGTGTCCTGGGGTGGGGCCTATACAGCAAGCCAGCAGCGCGCCTATCATGAACCCTTCATGGAAGCGAACCCACATGTCACCATCATCAATGACGACGGCTCGGCCAATGCGCTGGCAGGTTTGCGCGCTCAGTCCCAGGCGGGTAATGTGACCTGGGATTTGGTGGACATGTTGCCATCGGATGCGCAGCTTGCCTGTGACGAAGGGATCATCCTGGAAATCGATCACGATGCGATGCTGGCGCCTGCGCCCGATGGCACTCCGGCAAGTCAGGACTTCCTGCCGGGCAGCCTGGGCGAATGCTTCATTCCGCAAATCGTCTATTCGACAGTCCTGTCCTTCCGTCCGGATGCATTCCCGGAAGACGCACAGCCCACCAGCATCGCGGACCTGTTCGACACGGAAAACTTCCCGGGTCGCCGCGCGCTGCAGGACCGTCCTGGCACCAATCTGGAATGGGCGCTCTATGCGGATGGTGTCGACCCGGACGATATCTATGATGTGCTGAGCACAGCCGAAGGGGTGGACCGCGCCTTTGCCAAGCTCGACACGATCAAGGATGACATCATCTTCTGGACCGAAGGCGCGCAGGCCCCGCAACTTCTGGCGGATGGAGAAGTCGTTTTTGCGACCGGCTATAATGGCCGGATGTTCGATGCGATCCAGGTTGAAGGCATGGCCGCAGACATCATCTGGGATGGCCAGATCGTCGAATGGGACGGTTGGGTTGTGCCTGCAGATGGTCCTAATGTCGATCTGGTGATGGAATATCTGTACTTCGCCACAGATACCCAGCGTCTGGCAGATCAGGCGAAGTTCATCAGCTACGGTCCGGCCCGCGCCTCTTCGGCGGAACTGGTCGGCGAGCATGCGGATCTGGGCATCGACATGAACGAGCATATGCCGACAGCGCCCGAAAACTACTTCGCACCGATCGTTCTGGATAACGATTTCTGGGTTGATTTCGGTGACGAACTGCGTGAGCGCTTCGCAAACTGGATGCTGCAGTAATCGCAGTACAGACCAAGGCGCGTTGATCGCGCCTTGGTCGCCCTTTGGGCCGTTTCTTCATCATCTTACCAGACGAGCAACAGGCGCAGGGAGCTTTCGGTATGGCCGACGCAACAATGCAGTACAGTCCAGATACGGACAGCCGTGGCAGATTGCTGACCTCTGACGGGACCCCTTTGCGCCGCGCGCTTGAACGCGCCAATCGGCGTCGCAAATTGACTGCGCTTGCGCTTGTCGCACCGTTGCTATTTTTTATCCTGACTTTCTTCGCCTTTCCCATCGCGCAGATGATGTGGCGCTCGGTCGATAATCCTCAGGTCGTCAATGCTTTGCCGCGCACACTTGAAGTTCTGCGCGACTGGGACGGGCGTGACTTGCCCCCTGAGGAAGCCTATGCAGCGCTTCACGCTGACATGGTGGCTGATCTGCAATTGGATCGGCGCGAGCGAAATATCGGGCCCTTGGGCATTCGCCTGAATTATGAGCTGAGTGCTGCACGGTCCGCAATCTCGCGGACAACGCGCAATGTTGAAGATTTTGAAGCTCCTTACAGTGAAGCCTTCATGAACGCTCATAGGCTCTGGGGAGATGTCGAGCTGTGGCGGATCATCAAGCGCGAAGGCCGTCCACTGACCTTGTCATATTATGTTGCAGCGCTCGACCGCGAATATGATGAGGACGGCAATATCGTCAAGCGGCCCGACAATCGTCAGATCTATGTCAATCTGTTCGGTCGGACGCTCGCGCTCAGCCTTGCAATCACCGCGATGACCTTCCTACTCGGCTTCCCGATTGCCTATTACCTGTCAATCCTGCCGATGCGCTATGCCAACCTGCTGATGATCGCTGTGTTGTTGCCGTTCTGGACCTCGCTTCTGGTGCGAACCTCGGCGTGGATTGTGTTGTTGCAACAGCAGGGGGTGATCAACAATGCGCTGGTCGGCATCGGATTGATCAATGATGATGGCCGATTCAGTTTGATCTACAATCAGACTGGCACGATCATCGCGATGACGCATATTCTGCTGCCCTTCATGGTACTGCCACTGTACTCAGTGATGCGCACGATCCCGCCCAGTTACATGCGCGCGGCCAAATCGCTGGGTGCGACGCCCTCGACCGCCTTTCGGCGCGTCTATTTTCCGCAGACCTTGCCAGGGATCGGGGCAGGGGGTGTGCTCGTTTTCATCATCTCGATCGGCTATTACATTACGCCTGCGCTTGTGGGGGGGCAATCTGGCCGGATGATCTCGAACGAGATTGCGCGCCATATCCAGCAATCGCTGAACTGGGGTCTGGCGGCCGCGCTGGGATCGATGCTGCTGGTCGGAGTGCTGGTGCTTTATTGGTTGTATAACCGGCTGGTCGGCGCCGACAGCCTGAAATTTGGGTAAGGAGAAACGCCCATGTCCATGCCCGCCTATTACACCACGAAAGACAAGATCTGGCATTATGCGTTCCGGGTGATCTGTTTTGCGATCTTCTTCTTTCTGCTGGCGCCGATCCTGATCATGATCCCGCTCAGCTTCAATGCGCAGCCTTTCTTCACCTTCACGCGGGAAATGCTGACATTGAATCCCGAAGGCTACAGCCTGCGTTGGTACCGGGACTTTCTGGAATCAGACAGTTGGATGCGCTCGATTCGCAATTCCTTCGTGATCGGGATCGCGGCCACGATCGTGTCCACCACCTTGGGCACTTTGGCAGCGCTGGGTCTGTCGCGTTCGGAAATGCCCGCAAAAGGGTTGATCATGGGCATTCTGATCTCTCCGATGATCGTGCCGCTGATCATCTCTGCGGCCGGGATGTTCTTCTTTTTCTCGTCGATCAATATTGCGCAGACCTATCTGGGGGTTGTGTTGGCGCATGCCGCACTCGGGACGCCATTTGTGGTGATCACTGTAACCGCCACTCTGGTGGGGTTTGATCAGTCTTTGACGCGGGCGGCGGCCAATCTCGGGGCTTCGCCGACGCGGACATTCTTCAAGATCACCATGCCGCTTATCCTGCCGGGTGTGATCTCGGGGGCGCTTTTTGCCTTCATCACCTCTTTTGACGAAATCGTCGTGGTGCTGTTTGTCGCCGGCGTCGAGCAGCGCACGATCCCACGCGAGATGTGGTCAGGGATCCGCGAGGATATCAGCCCGACAATTCTGGCAGTTGCAACGATCCTGGTGCTGATTTCAATCGCTCTGCTGACAGTGGTAGAACTGTTGCGCCGCAGGGGCGAGAGGTTGCGCGGGCTGACCCCGCAATAATCGAGTTCCGACAAAAGCGTAGGGTGCGTGGTTTCCACGCACCCTTTGTCGTGTCTGCAAGGTGCCTGGAAACCACGCACCCTACGCGTTTACCCAAGCAACGCGCGCACTTTTGCCGCAACAGCGTCAGCCGTGATGCCGAATTCCCGATAAAGATCCGGGGCCGGGGCCGAGGCACCGAAATCATGCATCCCGACAAAGCCTGATTTCTCACGCCGCCCGCGCTCGCCATAGAGCCAGCGATCCCAGCCAAACCGAATCCCTGCTTCAATCGCCACGCGCACTGGCCCGGCGGGCAGGACCTTGCGCCGATAGGCCTCAGGCTGTTCTTCGAACAACTCCCAGCACGGGAAGGACACAACGCGCGTGCCAATCCCTTCGGCCTGCAAAAGATCACGCGCAGCCATCGCGATCTCGACTTCCGAGCCTGTCGCCATTAGCAACGCCTGCCGCTTGCCGTCTGCATCGGCCAGCACATAGGCCCCCTGCGCGGTCAGGTTCTTGATGCTATGCGTGGTCCGCAAAGTCGGCAGGTTCTGCCGTGAGAGCACCAGCACAGACGGGGTGCGCGGTGCTGTCAGGGCAAGCTCCCAGGCCTCTGCGGTCTCGACCGTGTCACAGGGGCGGAAAACATGCGTGTTGGGCGTGGCCCGCGAGATCGCCAGATGCTCGACTGGCTGATGCGTCGGACCATCTTCGCCAAGGCCAATGCTGTCATGTGTCATCACATAGGTGACTGGCACGCCCATCAGTGCCGAGAGCCGCATCGCGCCGCGCGCGTAATCGGTGAAACACATGAAGGTGCCACCATAGGGCTTGATGCCTCCATGCAGCGCCATGCCATTCATTGCTGCTGCCATTCCATGCTCGCGGATGCCGAAATAGACATAGCGGCCCGTGCGATCTTCGGCCGAAAAAGTGCCCAGACCGGCTGTCTTGGTGTTGTTCGATCCTGTCAGATCGGCTGATCCACCGATGGTTTCGGGCATCACGGCATTGATGACTTCCAGCGCCATTTCCGAAGATTTCCGTGTCGCGACCTTGGGCGCGCTTTCCGAGACCTGTTTCTTGAAGGCCCGGATTGCAGAGGCGAGTTTCTTCGGGGCCTCGCCCGTCATGCGGCGGGCGAATTCCGCCTGTTTCGCGCCAGAAAGCGCGGCGAACCGGGTCTCCCAGGCCGCGCGCGCTTCTGCCCCGCGGCTGCCGATTGCGCGCCAGGCGTCCAGCACATCCGCGGGAATCTCGAAGGGACCGTAGGGCCAGCCATAGATTTCCTTGGTGGCCGCGATCTCTTCATCGCCCAGAGGCGCACCATGCGCGCTCGAGCTGTCGGCTTTCTTGGGGCTGCCAAAACCGATGATTGTCTTGCAATCGATGAGCACAGGCCGGTCAGAGCCCTTCGCTTCGGTCAAAGCGCGGTCGATATCTGCCGGATCATGCCCATCGCAAGCCAGCACTTTCCATCCTGCAGCCGCGAAGCGTGCGCGCTGATCCGTGCGGTCAGAAAGACTGACGCGGCCGTCGATGGTGATGTCATTATTGTCCCAGAGCACGATCAACCGGCCCAGCTTCTGATGCCCTGCAAGACCGATCGCCTCATGGCTGATGCCTTCCATAAGGCAGCCATCACCAGCGATGACATAAGTATGATGATCGACCACCTTGGGGCCGAATTCTGCCCGCAGTTTTTCTTCCGCCATGGCGAAACCCACAGCATTGGCGATCCCCTGACCCAGCGGGCCGGTCGTCGTTTCGATGCCCTTGGCATGACCATATTCCGGGTGGCCAGCCGTGATCGCGCCCCATTGGCGAAAATTGCGGATCTGATCGAGGGTCATATCCGCATAGCCCGTCAGATGCAGCAGCGCGTAAAGCAACATCGAGCCATGCCCGGCCGACAGGATGAACCGGTCGCGATCAGCCCAATCGGGGCGGCTTGCGTCGAATGTCAGGTGCTTCTCGAACAGGACAGTGGCAACATCGGCCATCCCCATCGGCATGCCGGGATGACCCGATTTGGCGGCCTGAACCGCGTCCATCGCCAGAGCGCGGATGGCGGTGGCTTTCTTCCAATGTTCAGGGTGCGCTTCGCGCAGGGCAGCAATCTCCACTTTGGGCTTCCTTGTCTGGCCAAATGTTAGCGCTGTGATACCAGCCTGCGCTGCAAGATCAAGCAAGCGCCGGCTCTATTACATGGTCCGACTGCTGTGTTCTTGGACATTCGCGCCCAGAAAGGTACGGTTGGTGCATTGACCTTTCCAGACCCACGGGTCATGATTCACAGGATTTCACGAGTTCACGCGTATCTCAACTGGAAGCGAGCCGTGCATGAGCAGCATATCCGACCTCGAAAATCGCCTTGGCCGCGCGCTTGATCGTATCGCACGCAATGCGGACGCGCTGACCACGGCATCTGCGCCCGAGATAACCGATCTGGAGGGGCTGTGCAGCCAGCTTGAGGCAGAGCGCGCCAAAAATGCGCAGCTCTCCGAGCGCGTGAATGCTGTGCGCCAGCGGCAGGAAAGCTCCTTCACCAGCCTTGAGCGGCGTCTTGCGCGGATGACCGAACAGCTTGATCTGCAAAGTCTGGAAATGCTGCGTCTGAAGAAAGCCAATACCAGGCTGATCGAGGCCAATCGCAAGCTGCGCGAAGGGGTCGAAGCGCAGGTGATCGAGCCATCCGCCATCAATCGCTCGCTGGTGGCCGAGCTGGAAGCGCTGCGCGCCGAACGGGCTGCCGAAGCTGCCGAGATGGAAGACGTTCTGGGCGAGTTGAAACCCTTGATTTCAGCGGAGAACAGCAATGCCTGAACAGGTGATCACAATCGGCCACAAGGAATTCACAGTCGCCTGTCAGCCAGGGGAAGAGCAGTATTTGCTGGCGGCAGCCGAGATGCTGGATGCAGAAGCGCGCACTTTGCTCAACCAGATCGGTCGGGTGCCAGCGGAGCGGATGCTCCTGATGGCGGGGCTGATGCTGGCCGACAAGACTGCCGAGGCTGATGACAAGGTCAAAGCGGCCGAGGCCGAAATCGCGTCGTTGCGCGAAGAGATCTCGCGCCTGCATGCCCGGCCTGTGCCCGAGCCGAAAACGGTCGAAGTGCCCGTGATCCCTGAGGATGTGACCGATGCACTGACCGAACTGGCTGCACGGGCCGAAGCTGTGGCGGATGATCTGGAAGCGCGGGGAAAAGCGACTTAAAGACCGCTTGTCGATGGCAGTATGCCGATGGCGCTGGCGCCATTCAGGACGAATTGCACTGATAACGCCGCCAGCAGCAGACCGAAAAGCCGGGTCATGACCATGGTGCCTGTGCGGCGCAACAACCGCTCTATCGGGGCCGCCAGCACGAACGCGATCAGCACCAGCGTGATGACAGCCAGCATGACGCCAGTGACCAGCCCCATGCCTTGTGGGGTGCGCCCGGCTTCGCCGATGAGCAGGACCATCGTGGCCATTGCGCCGGGTCCTGCGATCAGTGGCATGGCCAGCGGGAAGACGGATGGATCATCGGCCAGCGCCCCTTCGCCTTCATCAGCATGGCCCTGCCGGCGCTGGCTGCGGCGGTCAAACAACATGTCGAGCGCAGTCAGGAATAGCAAAAGCCCGCCTGCGATCTGGAACGCGGGCATGGAGATGCCGATAAAGCGCAGGAAATCCTCGCCCGCCAGCCCGAACAGCGCGAGCAGGATTGCGGCGATCACACAGGCACGAATACCGATGCGGCGGCGGCGGGCAGCGTCCATGCCCTGGGTCAGGGCCAGAAACAGTGGTGCTGTGCCGATCGGGTCGATCACCACGAAGAGCGTGACAAAGGCAGTGATGACGAAGGCGTTGTCAATCAACTCTAACATCGGTTCAGATGGCCTTGAAATGCTTGGAAAGTTTCAGTCCCTGACCTTGGTAATTAGACGCGATATTCGCGCCATACAGGGTTTCTGGCCGGGCGCTCATGCGTTCATAGACCAACCGCCCGACGATCTGGCCATGTTCCAGCGCGAAAGGCGCTTCATGGCAGCGCACTTCCAGCACGCCGCGCGCACCTGCGCCGCCAGCCGCCGCATGGCCGAAACCGGGGTCGAAAAAGCCTGCATAATGCACACGAAATTCCCCCACCATGGCCAGATAGGGGGCCATTTCGGCAGCATAATCGGGCGGGATATGCACCGCTTCGCGGCTGACAAGGATATAGAATGCACCGGGATCGAGGATCAGTTGACCGTCGCGCGCGTGCAATTCTTCCCAGAATTCCCGCGGGTCATAGGCCCCGATCCGCTCAAGATCGATTACGCCCGTATGCGGCTTCGCGCGGTACCCTATCAGCGTGCCGCGCACGGGGCGCAGATCGACCGAAAAGCCAAGTCCCTCGGAGATGAGTGGTGTGCAATCCACCAGTGTATCAGTGTCATGCAGCGCCAGAAGCTCGGCATCCGAGAGCACGGATTGACCCTTGCGAAAGCGGATCTGGTTCAACCTAACGCCGGGACGGACCAGAACCGAGAAAGAGCGCGGACAGATTTCGGCGTAGAGCGGGCCAGTATAGCCTTCGGCCACGCGGTCGAATTCAGTGCCGTCATCCGTGATCACGCGCGTGAGCAGGTCCAGTCGTCCGGTCGAGCTTTTGGCATTGGCGACGGCCTGGACATCAGGGGGCAGGGCCAGGCTTTCCATCAGCGGGACAACATAGACGCAGCCTTTTTCCAGCACAGCACCATGGGTCAGATCCATCTGGTGCATTTCGAGTGCCGCAAGCTGGTCCGCCACGCGCCTGCCTTTGCCCGCAAGAAAGGACGCCCGGACGCGCCAGGCCCGTGCGCTGAGGCGCAGATCAAGGCTGGCAGGTTGGATTTGTGCCCCGCTCACAGGCGCATCAGCGCGGATTTCGCCGCGCGCCACCATTTCGCGCAAATGTTGCGCGGGCAAGACACCGATCTGCTGCATCCCTGTCCCTCGGGTCGTTCTGCTTACGCTCTTACAGAAGAGGAAAGCCTGCACAAGACTTGTCTGATGCTGAATATCCAGTAGGCTTGAGCTTTAAGACCCATAAGTGAGGAGGACACCATGGATCGCGATGCTTATGTCGACAAGATGAAGGCCAATATCGAACAGTGGAACGCGAAGATTTCGGAACATGAAGCCAAGACGCAAGAAGCGCAGGCTGATATGAAGATCAAGTATGAAGAGCAACTCAAAGAGATGCGCGCGCAGCGTGACGCGTTCGAGAAGCAGATGAAAGACGCGCGCGAAACAAGTGAAGCCGCCTTCGACGAGATGCGCTCAGGCTTCGAGAAGGCATGGGCCAACCTGTCGGAATCCTTCGATAAAGCCATGAAGCGTTGACGCCTTGGACAGTTTGCTGAAAACGCAAGTCGGATAGCTTTCGGGCGCATGCGCCGGGTGTGGGTGCGCTCTTTTGCGATAAATGGTCGGGCTAGCAGGACTTGAACCTGCGACCTTCCGTCCCCCAGACGGACGCGCTACCAGACTGCGCCATAGCCCGACGATCACAGCGCCTATCTACCCGATTCATCTGCAAGGGCAAGGGTGAAAACCCATCCGCGCCGCAAAAGCCGCACTTCACTCGCGGCTGCGTATGGTTTCCAACAGCCCTTCCAGTCGCGTGATCAGTGGGCCTGCTTCGTGCAATTGCGCGGAAGTGGGGGGGGCCGTGCGCAGTGCATGGGCCAGTTCCGTTGCACGACGGATACGCGGCCGCTCTGGGGCGCTCAGATCGCTGAAGGCATTGCCCTCGGGGTCAGCCTGTTGCATGGGCTGAAGCGGCTCATTTGCCGCTTGCAGGGCAGGTACTGGCGGGTCATTTTTCTCTGGCTCTGGCTCTGGCTCTGGCTCTGGCTCTGGCTCTGGCTCTGGCTCTGGCTCTGGCTCTGGCTCTGGCTCTGGCTCTGGCTCTGGCTCTGGCTCTGGCTCTGGCTCTGGCTCTGGC
>SKSL01000210.1 GCA_007123015.1 Natronohydrobacter sp.
CCGGCCACAGACCAGGGTTGCGCCGGGGCGATGCGATCAGAATATTCGACCTTGGGCGCGACAGTGCACTGCCCTGCGCGCAGGTCCGATCCGAACCACGAAACGATCAGCAAGCTCGACTTGCAGCGCGGCAATTCACGCACCAGAGCATCAAGGGCTGCGTCAAGATCGCTCAGCCCTGTGGGCGAATTCAGATTCATCGGGTCATCCGCCAAGTTTGTCGGCAACAGGCCCAGCGCGTCGAGCAGTATCTCGCCCCCCACAAGCGCCTGAGACCCTTGCCGCGTGTAAACCGGGCTGGTAGCCAGCGCGAAATCGCCCGATCCCGGCATCAGTGCGACACCCTGCACATGATCAGACAGGCTTTGCGGCTGGTCGGACTGCACGGATCTGATCACCTCGAAGCTCAGTTGCGGCATGCGATTGCCAAACTCGCCCAGTTCCAGATCCTCGATCACGACATAAGCGATGCCGCGATAGGCCGGGACCTGACCTGCGCCCTCGATGGCCTCGATCAGCGGATCGGGAAGCTGGTCCCCGGTCCCAGAGTAAAGCCGGATATTCAGATCCGCCGGCACAAGTTCCTGCCCATCGGCCCAGACGCGCCCGATGCCCAGGATCGGGCCTTCGCACAGGGCCACGGCCACGGAAATGGAATAGGAGTATTCCCGCACAGTGGGCCGCCGGACAACCTTGCCACCGCCGCCCGATGTGCTGACGCTTTCGCGAAAGGCCGAGGACCAGATCACCTGCCCGCCCAGCCGCACCCGCCCCCAAACCAGCGGCACAGGCGCGCCCTCGCTGGCACCCGTCACGCGCAGCCGCTCGATCCGGCCCGTCTCGATC
Organism: Natronohydrobacter sp.; assembly: GCA_007123015.1. Taxonomy (GTDB): domain Bacteria; phylum Pseudomonadota; class Alphaproteobacteria; order Rhodobacterales; family Rhodobacteraceae; genus Roseinatronobacter. The sequence continues at coordinate 847 of SKSL01000210.1, forward strand.
ACTTGCGACCCGCTGCCCATCAGCCGCTGGTCAATCATGCGCCCGACAGTCGCGCCGACGGCGCGGCCGACAACCATGCCGGTCAGACCCAGAAACGTGCCGCTGACGCCAGACCCGATCGCCGCGCCGACCGCAGAGAGGACCAAGGTTGCCATTGTTTACTCCAGTTCAGTCAGAAATCGGCGGAAACGCGAAACGCGCCACGATGCGGCGCGCCCAGGGGGTCGAGAGCGGGGCCTGCACCACGCCCATGCGCGGACAGGCATGGATGAAGCCGGTGCCTTGCGCGCATTGCACGCCCAGATGTTTGGCCAGTGCCCGCGGTTGCAGCCGGAACAGCAGCACTTGCCCATCAGCGGGTGCCGTGACCGGGATCAAATGGCGCGCAAGGGCGTTCCACAACCGCTCTTCTGCCCCTGCTTCATCCCAGCGTGGGCTGTAATCGGGCAGCACTTCGGGAAGCGGTCCGTGGCGCGCGCGCCAGATGCCGCAGATCAGGCCCAGACAATCCGCCCCTGCCCCACGCAGACTGGCGCGGTGGTGATAGGGCGTGCCGATCCAGCGCGCGGCCTCTTTTTCAACGCAGGGCCGCAGCATCACGAAGACCGCCGCGCGCCGCCAGTATTGGCCCCACCCGCCTTGGGATACGCCGTCATCCAGTCTTCGCCCGGAATATGCGGGAAGCCCTGAAAGTTCAGCATATTGTCGAAGCGCAGACGACAGGTGGCGGCCTGCTTGTCGCAGCCCACTTCCAGCCGCACCAGATCGCCCGGGGCAAGCGGCGCGCGCAAGGCGTCCCAAAGCGTGAGCACGCGCAGCCCGTCGCGCATCCGGTCATCGCGGATATGGCCCACCAGCCCTTCCGCCGCCCCCGACAGCACGCGCAGCCGCCCAAGCGCAAACCAGCCTGGCCCGACCGTCTGGATGGGGCCGACGCGGATTTCTGCGCCATCGCGGACCGCAACCACAGCGCTTTCTGCGAAATAGCCCGGCGCGTTCAGATCGAACTTGCAGCCCTGATCGCCCAGCACTGCCGAACAGCCCGCATGGTAAATCCGCCCGCCCGGCTGGCCCAGAGGCTCTGACAGACCGCGCAATTCCGCCCGGAACGCCCCCCCGGCGCGCGTGATCTCGCCCAAGGACCCGCGAAAGATCAGGCGGCGCTGTGTGACATCGGCCCAGTTCACTTCCCAGATGCGCAGGCCCGCTCCATCATAGCGGCCCGCCAGAATATCCTCTTCGCGCAGACCCGCGTCGCGCAAAGCGCCCACAGCTTCGGAATTGTCCACTGCCAGCCCTGTGACCTGTTCAAGCGCGCGCGCGGTCAGACCGGCTTCGGCGCGAAACGTGACGCCGTCAAAGGCCAGATCACGGTCATGGTCCGTGAAGCCCAGCACCGGGCCATCTGCGCGCGCCAGCGCCCAGGCGCGACAGATCGTGGTGCAGCCTGTGGCCAGATGCGCCTGCAAACTCATAGCCGCACCTCGACCACCGGGACTTTCGGCACTTCACCCGCCTTGAAATTCGCCACTGAAATCTGGATCAGATCACTGTCAAACCGCACCGGCACATCGAATTCGAACCCGGCGGTCACTTCGGCACCCACATCCGGGGCCCAATCCAGCGTGACAAGGCCCGTGCTGGGGTCCAGACTGAAATCCTTGCCTGGGGTCAGCACATCCGCCCCGATCGCCATCTGCACGGACCGCGCCTCAGGTTTGGTGATCACACGCCACCAGACCTGATCGCCCGAAGCATAGCCCTTGCGCAGCTGAAACGTCCGTGTTTCGCCATCCCCCAGCCCCAGAAGCTGGTCAAAAGCCGTGATCGGTTTCGAGGCAGCCGCCGAGCGGTAATCCCCCCAATCCTTCCAGCGGAACCCATGCAGCATGCCCTGCCGTGCCTCGAAAAACGCGAGCACCGTTTCCAGATCATCAAGCGCGCGCAGCCCGAAGCCCGCATCATAGCGCCTGCGCGAATCACGCCACGGCGTGTTGCGTTCCTCATGGCCATTGGCCAGCTCAACAATCTCGGTGCGCCGCTCCGGCCCGCCCAAAGCCCCGAAGCTCAGATTGGCCGGAAAGCGGATTTCGTGAAATGCCATTCTTATGCCCCCCTCAGCGATTGCGCGCGCCCTGCGAGAGCAGGCGACTCATCTGTGCGGCGATCTGCGTTTGCGAGCGCTGGAACCCGGCCACATCCGGTGTCGAGATATTGAAGGTGACATTGACAGGGCCAACGCCGCCCGCCCCGCGCACACCCAGCCGCCCATCAGCCCCGCGCGACAGCGGCAGGATCGCCTCTGGCCCGGCCTCGCCCATCAGTCCAGTGGTGCCGCCGCGCATGGGAAAGGCTGTGGCCTGGCTGATCACCCCGCCTTGGGCAAAGGGCATCACCCGGCCCGCGCTGAACGCGCCCCCTTGCGCGAAAGGCATGATTGATCCCATCGCGCCCGCAACACCTTGCGCAAGCAACCCGCCGAGCGCGTTCTGCACTGGGCGCATGGCCGCGCCATAGACCGAATTGACCATGGTCTGTGCAATACCGCGCAGCGCGTCCTGCAACCGCATCCCGTCGAAGATCACCCCGTCGAACGCCCGCCGCAGCCCGGTCGAGAAATTGCGCGACAGCGTGTCCACTTCGCGCCCGGTAAAGACCAGATTGCGCCCCAGCCCCGCGAGTTCACTGTCGAATTCCGCGACCAATCCGCTGGTCTGGCCAAGCCGCGCTTCAAGGGCGGCAATCTGCGCTTCAAGATCGCTGAGCGTTGTCATCTGCCTTGCCTTTCGTGTCAGGATAGCGCGCGGCCAGTTCCTCCAGCCGGGCGCGGGTGAAAGGGCCGGGCGCGGCGTCCAGCCCCGCCATCAGCATTAGTTCTGCAGGCGTCAGTGCCCAGAACTCTCGCGGCTGCAGACGCAACTCGCGCAGACCCAGCCGCATCAGCGCAGGCCAGTCGAACCCCGGCGCGCTCATGCGGGCGGCATGAAGGCGCGGGCAAGCAATTCCGCTGCGACCCGCGCCGCACCGGGCAAACCGCCTGCAATCTCGGCGCGCAACAAGTCCGAGGCCTGCCCCTGCCAGCCGCCCCCGCGCAACCCCGCCACGATCAGCGCAAGCACATCGCGGCTGGACACACGGCCCTGCTCGAAGCGTTCGACCAGGGTCAGGATCGTGTCCTCGCCCAGACCGGCCTCCAGCTCTGCCAGCGCGCCCAAGGTCAGGCGCAGCACATGACGCTCACCGTCAATGACCAGTGCCACTTCGCCTGCATGCGGGTTGGTCATGGGGCCTCCGGTGCTTCAGGATCTTCCGGCTCACCGGGGTCTGTGGGGTCGAAAACTGGCTCGATCTCCAGCGGATCACCGTCATCTTCGGGATCAAGCGGCCCTTCCAGATCTGATGCATCGCCCGCCTCGAACCCATCCGCCACGAATTGCAGCGCCCCGGCCGAGGCCAGCGACAACTCGAACGTGGCCTCGCCATTATGGCTGCCTGCGTAATCGAGCCCTGTGATCAGGAACGGGCCTTGGACAACACCGAAATCCGGGATGATGATACGGAAATCCGGGGTCTCGCCATTGAAGAAGATCGAGCGCGCGCGCTCATCCGTGCTTTCGTCCCGAAACACGCCAGACCCCGAGATACTGGCCGATTTCACCCCCGCCCCGCCCAAGAGTTCGCGCCACCCCTGCGGCGAGGACACAGAGGTCACATCCACGCTCTCTGCGTTGAAGCTTAGCCGCGTCGCGCGCAAGCCCGCCACAGTCTCGAACTGCCCGTCGCCCGTCATGTCGAGCTTGACCAGCAGATCCTTGCCATTCTGTGCGCCCATCTGCGCCCCCTTTTGTCAATGAATTCAATCGTCCTCGACCCGCGCGCGGAAGCGCAGGTCAATGCGACGGGTCTGGTCACCCTCGATCTTGCGGGCCTCGGCCCGGTCGAACCACATCGCAACCAACCGCCCGCGCGACAGGCTCAGCGCAGGCGCGGCCAGAACCTCGCTGATCCGCGCGGCGATTTCCTTGGCGGCCAGAAACCCGGTGGCATTGCTGACCACACTGATGACCAGCCGATGCTCGGCCCCGTGGCCGGTCTTGTCGGACCGGTCGAACACATCTTCCGGGCCGATCAGCACATAGGTCGCAGGTGGCGTGGCAGGCGGGATCGCATCATAGATCGCCGCACCGACCAGCGCCTGCAGGGCCGCGTCACCCGCCAGATGCGCATAAATCGCGGATTGCAGCGCAGGGGCGATCTGATAGCTCATGCGGGCATCTCCTCTTGCGCTGTGCAGATCAGATAGCGGCCCTGCACATCGGCTTCTGCCACAGCAAGGATCCGGAACACGCGGGCCCCCTCGCGAAAGCGCTGGTCGGGGCGCGGGCGCTGGTCCGATCCGACCGGCGCACCGCGCACAAGGATGCGCAAGCGCACCTCACCCGTGGGCCCAAGCGCTGCAAGACGCTCGCGCCCGCTGCCCGCCAGGACTTCCGCCCAGAGCGTGCCCAGCGCCTGCCATGTGACCAAGAACCCCCCGGCCCCATCCGGCACACTTACCGGCGTCTCCAGCACCAGCGCGCGGCTCAAATTCGGCGCGCGGCTCATGCACTGCCCCCCATCCGCACATCGCGCCAGCGCTCCAGCAGCGCGCGGATGCCGAAGGCCGCATCACTGTCGCCGGTCCCATCACGCCCCTCATAATATTGCGCCGCCAGCAGAAGCACCGCCTGGCGCAGATCCGCCGGGATCTCTTCCCAATCCGCGCCAAACCCGGCGCTGAAGGCAATCTCGACGCGCCCGCCAGAGGGGATCCTCGGCAGTATGGCACCTGTCGCCTCCAACCGTGGCCGCGTGCCGTCCCCGTCCAGACTGTAGCGCGCGGGCGCAACCACAGTCTCGATCGCGCCTGCATCGACCAGCGTGACCGAGGTCACCGCCACGACCGGCGCAACCGGCAAGCGCTGCGCATGGTCATCGCGCCAGCGCGTCAAGCGCAGCACGAAATCGCGCTGAAACAGCGCCCTCCCCACGCGCCCCTCGACCGACGCAAGCGCCGCGCGGAGGTATTGCTCCAGCAGCGCATCCTGCGTCGCTTCATCGGAAAACCCGGCACCCAGACGCAGATGCGCGCGGAATGCAGCCAAGGGCAGGGCAGCAGCAGGAACAGGGCTGATCTCTTTCAGATCCATGGCAGGGCCTCATGCAGAACCTCAGAAAATTGGGGTGCCCTGCCCCGGCAGACGGAGCAGAGCAAACAGGATCAATTCACCCCGAATTTTAGCAGTTTGATGGCTTTGAAATCCGCCACATCCCCGCCCACGCGCTTGGTGGCATAAAACAGCACATGCGGCTTGGCGCTGAACGGATCGCGCAGCACGCGCATATCCGGGCGCTCGGCAATCGTGTAGCCGGACGCAAAATCGCCGAAGGCTATCGCATAGCTGTCGGTTGCGATATCGGGCATGTCTTCAGCCACCAGCACTGGATAGCCCATCAGCCGCGCAGGCTCGCCCGCCGCCAGACCATCCGACCACAGGAAGCGGCCATCATTGTCCTTCATCTTGCGCACGGCCCCGGCGGTTTTCGAATTCATCACGAAAACCGCATTGGCGCGGTAGGACGCGCCCAGCGCATAGACCAGATCGACGATTGCATCAGCCGGATTGGTGCTTGCGAAATCGCCCGCAACACCCGTCACGATATAGCCGATCTCGCCCCAATCCGCGACTGCATCGGGTTCCATGTCATGGTCCAGGAACCCGCGCGGCTTGTCCACACCATCGCCGTGGATGAAGGCCGCCGCCTCGGCGCGGGCGAATTTCGATGCGATACGGCCCGCAAGCCAGCCTTCGACATCAAAGGCCGAATCGTCCAGCAAGCGCTGGCTGGCCTTGGGCATGGCCGACAGCTCGTGCAGGCGGATCGGAATGCGGTCGATCTTCGGCGTACTTGTCGCTGTCACCGGATCTTCTTCCGTTGCCCAGCCCGAGGCGACATCTGTATGATCGATCAGCACATCAAAGGAACTCGACTCGACCTGCACGACCGAGGCAATAGCCCGGATCGACGCGGTCGCCGAGAGCGTCGACTTGATCGTCTCGGCGGTCTGCGGATCAACCAGATAGCCCCCATCGACCGGCTCAAGCGTGTTCAACCCCTTGGTTTCGATCTCGAGACCGCGCATCGGGTTTTCATCGCCGCGGCGCAGATAAGCATCGAATGCCTTGTGATGCAGCATCTCGCCCGCATCGGCCTGAGACAGCACCGGGCGGGCAGGGGTGAAGGCAGTCTTGCGGTCCAGCATGGTCAGTCGCTCTTCTGTTTGAGAAAGTTTCCGGGTGATTTCGGCCTGAAACGCGTCGAAATCCTGTGCGACGCCCTGCATCGCGGTCTTCAGTTCAAGGCCATCTGCGACCGGCAAAGCCGTGCCGTCCTGGCCCGGTGCCGTGGGCACGGGGTCTGTCATCGTCGTCTCTCCTGCTAAGGATTGGATTTGTCGATCAGGGGGCAGAGTAACGCGCACGCCCCAAGATCAGATGAAGCCAGCGTGCGCTGCCCTCAGATCTGCGCAACACGCGCGCGCGCCGCTCGCATCTGCGCGCTCAGACCGGCCAGATCGGCCAAAAGGTCTGATTTCGTGGCGACCCGCGCCTCGGCCTGCATCGGGAAGGTCACCAGCGAGACCTCCCACAGATCCAGCTCGACCAGCCTGCGACCGCCCCCCGCAACCGGTTCGGCGCGAAGCGTGCGATAGCCAATCGACAGCCCATCAACGGCGCCTGCTTCCAAGAGCGCCTTCGCCTCGCGCGCCCGCGCCACGTCCGGCAACAAGCGCCCCGAGACATGCAACCCATGCGCATCCTCATGGACTTTATCCCAAATGCCGATGGGCTGCGCCGGGTCATGCTGCCAGAGCATGCGCACACGCTCACCCCGCGCCGCCAGCCGCTTGAGCGAGGCCGTGTAAGCACCGGGCAAAACAATATCGCCGCCCTTGTCGCGCTGCCCGAAGACCGAGGCATAGCCCGAAATCCGGTGCCCGTCTTCGAGCACAACGTCCGGCGCCGCTTGCAAAAATTTATAGTCCATGCGCAATCCTTTCACGGCACGATGCTGATCAGCGCCAGCGCCCCATGCATCAACACACCTACGGCAACACCATAAACTGCCAGCCAGAGCCGCTTCTCCAACCGTTCGACCGAGCGCTCCAGCCGGGTCAGACGGTAATCGAGCGCTTCCTTATGCGCGTCGAACAACCGTTCCTGCGCATCCAGTTGCACCTGTGCGGCCTCGAAACTGTCATACAGAAACCGCGAGCCGCCAACCGCCCGGCGCGCACTCATGCCCCCTCGACATGCGGCGGCAGCCCCAGCAGCGCGCGTTTTTCGGCATCGGTCAGGAATGTTGCCTGACCGACGCGGCGCCATTGCTGTTCGCGCTCGATGGCCAGTGCAGGCACCTGGTCCAGATCCGGTTTCAATTCTACCGCACCCGGGATGAAATACGACAACCAATGCGCCACTGCCGCTGTAACCCGCATCGCCAGCGGCAGCACGGTCAGGCGGTAAAAGGCGCGATTGGCCTCCTGATAATTCGCGTAAGTCGCCTCGCCGGGCACGCCCAGCAACATCGGCGGGATACCGAATGCGATCGCGATCTCGCGCGCTGCGGCCTCTTTGGTGCGGTGAAACTCCATGTCGGACGGCGAAAAGCCCATCGGCTTCCAGTCCAGGCCGCCCTCCAGCAGCATCGGCCGGCCCGCATTGCGCGCGCCTTGATGATGCGCTTCCATCTCCTCCTGCAGCCGCTCGAATTGCTCAGGGCTCAGCGCGCCCTGCCCGTCCAGCCCACGATAGACAATCGCGCCCGACGGTCGCGCCGCATTGTCCAAGAGCGCCTTTGACCAGTTCGAGGCCGCATTATGCACATCCACCGCCCGCCGCGCCGCTTCCATGGGCGAAAGCCCGTAATGATCATCCTGCGGATGAAACGACCGGATATGGCAGATCGGCGAGACACCATTCTGCACATGGAACCGATGCGCCTTGCTGCCTACGATATAATCATAGGCCACGGGCCAGCCATCCGGCCCCGGTACCACGCTCATCCGGTCCGACCGCAACACATGCAATTCGCGCACTGCGCCCGCCTCATCCGTGACCGCTTCCAGATAGGCATTGCCCGATAAAAGAAGCTGCGCATAAAGCGCCTCGAACAGCTCTCCACGCCCCTGCGCCGGATTGGGCCGCGTGATCAGATCAAGCACCGGATGTGCCTCATAGCGCCGGTCTGCATCCTGCACCACGACCGGCAAGGCGCTTGCAGCTTCCGCAATCAGCTTGACCGCGCGAAACCCCACCGGATTGCCCAGAAACCCGGCGCGCGCCAAGGACACACCATCGCGCGCAGTCCAGCCTGACCCGGCCACCCCGTAGGCCACGCCCTTGCCCGCGATCCGCCCCGCTGTCAACGGCCCCACAGCAGAAGCCTTGGCCTCCACCCCTGCTGCCACAGCCGTCTCATGGGCCGCCCCCTTGCGCAAAAACTTGAACATCTCAGGCTTTCTCCATCCTTGGACCCTGCCCCATTCATCCTTGGAAAAATATCCTCGGGGGGGTGCGGGGGGGCAGACAGCCCCCCCGCCTGCTCTCGGATATGCCATCCGCCTGAAACGCACCCTAGCGCGACAGGCTGAAGACCCGCTTATCACAGCGTGCGCAGCTTCGGGCGCGCATGCACCGCCCCCGGTCCCAGGATCAGGTCCTGCACTGCCCAGACCAGCGCATCCACCCGGTCCGGGCTGCCCTGCCCGCG
>SKSL01000247.1 GCA_007123015.1 Natronohydrobacter sp.
ACCGAGACGCGCTATCACCCCTGCGGCCGACCGACCCTGCGGCAGGACGGCAACCGGACCCTGGAATTCGACTACGACGCCGATTGCCGCGTCACGATGCGCCGGGCGGACGGGCAGGAAACCCGCTACACCTATGATCCGCGCTCGGGCAAGATCACCTCGGTCACCGAAACCAACCTGAATACCGGGCACCAGACCAGCAACAGCTTTGAATATGACCTGCGCGGCCAGTTGGTGCGCGCCCAGAATTCCGCAGGCGAAGGCGTGGATCTTCACTATGATGCCGCCCAACGGATCATCCGGATAGAGCGTGAAACCGGCGATGTTCTGAACTTCACATATGACGCCAACAACAAACCCATCGTGATCGAGATACCGGGGACCGGCACGCTTGATATCGAATATGACGCGGCTGGAGAGATCGTGCGCGTGGACAGCCCCGACGGCCACGCAGCCGCATTGCAGATCACCCAGACCTTCCAGTCGCTTCTGGCGATGGTGCGGGCCGCTGATATTTCCTTCGGCCTGTAGGGCCGGGTGAACGCAAGGAGGACCGGATGCAAGACCAGCCCCGCGCCGATGACCGTCCTTCGCTGAAGATATTCCTGTCATCGCCCGGGGATGTGAACGAGGAACGCGTTCTGGCCAATCGCGTCATGAACCGTCTGGCTGAACGCTATGCCCCGCAGGCCCGAATAACGGCGCTGATCTGGGAACATGAACCGCTTCTGGCCAGCAGCACCTTTCAGGACCAGCTGGACAAGCCCTCGGCCACTGATATCGTGGTTTGCATTCTGTGGTCGCGCCTTGGAACGCGTCTGCCTGCACATATCCAGCGCGAGGATGGCAGCCGCTATGACAGTGGAACGGAATTCGAATTCGAAGATGCCTGGCACGCGCTGAAACAGACCGGTCGGCCCGATCTGATGGTCTATCGCAAGATGGCCGAGCCGCTGATCAGCCTGTCCGATGACCGCGAGGTCGAAGAACGGCTACGCCAGAAACGCGCGCTGGACGGGTTCATTCAGAAATGGTTTCACGATCAGGATGGCTCGCTTCTGGCGGCGTTTCATGCGTTTCGCGACTCGGCGGAATTCGAGGATGTGTTCGAAGTCCATCTCGACAAGCTGATCCAGCGGCGGCTGGCCGATCTGGGTGTATCGCCAGATGACCCGGCACGGCTTGCGCTGACAGCGCGGGATCAGCCGGACTGGGACGGATCGCCCTTTCGCGGGCTGGACACGTTCGAGTTCGAACATGCGCCGATCTTCTATGGCCGTACGCGCGCGATCTCTGGCGTGCTGGATGCGCTGCGCCGTCAGTCCGCGGCGGGGCAGGCCTTTGTCCTGATCCTCGGGCGGTCGGGGGGCGGCAAATCCAGCCTGGCGCGCGCGGGTGTCATCCCGCTGCTGATCGAACCCGGCGTGATCGAAGGCGTGGGGCTGTGGCGGCGCGCGATCTTTCGCCCCGGCGAAGCCGTGCGCGACCCGTTCGAGGCGCTGGCCCGCGCCCTGACCGCCCCCGAGGCGCTGCCGGAGCTGTGCAGCGATGGCACAACTGTGGCGGAACTGGCGCAGTTACTGCGCGACAGCCCAGCGGGTGCGGCCCCGCTGATCAAGGGGGCGCTGTCGCAAGCCGCCCAGACCGAAGCCTTCGCCCAGGCTGAGGCCGCGCTCGACGCCCGACCCGACCTGTCGGACCCCGACCGCAGGGCCCTGCGCGATGCCGCAATGGCCAAGCCCCCGCAGGCCCGACTGGTGCTGCTGGTCGATCAACTGGAGGAAATCTTCACTGCCAGCGCCATGAACGATCAGGTGCGTCAGGACATGATGGCCGCTGTGGCTGCACTCGCGCGGTCGGGGCGGGTCTTCGTGCTGGCCACATTGCGCAGCGATTTCTACCACCGCTGCGCCGAAATCCCGGCCCTTGCCGCGCTGAAGGAAGGCGAGGGTCAGTATGACCTGCAACCGCCAACTGCAGCCGAGATTGCCCAGATCATCCGCCTTCCCGCACGGCGCGCCGGGCTGGGGTTTCAGGAACATTCCGACACGGGCGCGCGGCTGGACGATGTGCTGCGCGATATCGCAGCGGCCGAACCCGACAGCCTTCCCTTGCTGGAATTCTCGCTGGAAGCCCTGTATCAGGCACGCACGTCGCAAGGAATGCTGACCTGGCAGGCCTATGACGCGCTCGGGGGGGTTGCAGGCGCCCTTGGCAAACGCGCCGAGGACATGTTTCTGGAACTCGATCCCGAAGCCCGCGCGGCCCTTCCTGTAGTCATGCGTCAGATCGTGCATATGGGCATTGGCCGTGACCAGCAGCCGACCAAACGCCCTGCAGCCCTGTCGCTTTTCGCGCCGGGTAGCGCTGCGCGGCGGCTGGTGGACAGTTTCGTGGCCGCGCGGCTCTTCGTGGTGGGCGATGCGGGCGACGGCGAAACCATGGTGACGCTGACGCATGAGGCCATCCTCGGGTCATGGCCAAGGCTGCGCAATTGGCTGGAGGAAGATCGCGAATTCCTGCGAATGCGCACGCGGCTGGGCTTTGCCGTGGATCGCTGGGTCGAGGCGGGGCGCGATGCGCAGCTGCTGCTGCCCGAGGGTGTGCCGCTGGAAGAAGCCCGTGCGCTGCACCGCGCTGCCCCGGCGGAACTTCAACCTGCCGAAAATGATTTCATCCGTCTTTCGGAAGCCCGCGCTACCCGTGGCAAGCGGCTTAAACAGGCGGCGGTGGCCGCACTGGCCGTGCTCGGGGTCGCGGCCTCGGGCGCGGCATGGTATGCTGACGGCCAACGCAGGCAGGCCGCTGACAATGCCCAGCTGGCCGAAATTGCCCGCGCCAGTGCCGAAGCCAGCGCCACCGAAGCCGAGGCCGCGCGCATTCAGGCCGATGACGCCCGGCGGGTGGCCGAGACCAATGAGGCGAGTGCCATCGCCGCGCGCGCCGAGGCCGAGGCAGAGCGCCTTGCAGCCGAGACCAGCCGCGCCGCAGCGCAGCGCCGTTTGAACGAATTATTTGTCGAGCAGGGCCGCCGTGCCCTGCTGGAGCGCCGGGCGGAAGAGGCGACGCTGATCCTTGGTGCAGCGCAGGCCAGTGCCCCGGACGTGGTGACAGCAGCGCTGTTCGGCAATGCGAGGAACATTGCGACAATCCGCGAGCATTCGGTGCAAGCCCATGTCGGCGCAGTGATCGCGCTGGCGACCCATGACAGCGGGCTTATGGTTTCGGCCTCGGATCGTGGTGAAATCGTGCTGCGCGACATTGCCAGCGGCGATGTCATTCGGGTCTGGCATGACACGCAGATCGAACCGCCGCTGGTGCGCGCGCTGGCTTTCGCGCCGGACGGGAACAGTGTGGCGATCGGAACGGATAGCGGGCTTGTGATGCTGTGGGACACGCAGACCGACCGTACACTGACGCTGGAGGGGCATTTTCAACCGGTCACCGGGCTGGTTTTCGGCCCGGATGGTACAACGCTCGCTTCGCTTTCGGCCGACAAGACGACCCGGCTGTGGTCCTTGCCCGAGGGCCGCGCGCGGCATGTGCTGGTTGAACCTGCTGGCGCACCCCTGACCGCAGGTTTCCTGCATCAGGGCGCGACGCTGGCCGTGGTGGCCAGTGACGCCAGCGTCGGTTTCTGGGACCTGCAGAGCGGGCGGCAGGATCATCGGCGCTATGTTGACGATGCGGCCACCGGTCTTGCCAGTGGCGGGCTTGTGCTGGCGCAGGACCCGGCGCAGGTGATTGTCATGTCGGGCGACGGCACGATCACGGCCCTGCCCGATGATCCCGACGCCCCTGCGCTGTGGCAGACAGACCTGCCCGCGCGCGGCATTGCCACTGACAGTGCAGCGCAGCGCGTGCTGTTGCGCCTGACCAACCGTATTGCGCTGCTCGATCCCGCGACCGGACGCATCCTGTGGCAATCCGACCCTGTTCCGGGGCAGTTGAGTAATGCAAGCCTGTCCGATGACGCCCGGATCGTGGCGCTCGCTGATGACCGCGGGCGGTTGCAAGTTCTGGATGCGGAACTTGGGACGGTTCTGGCGGATATGAGCGGGCATCCCGGTGCAGTGCCCGCGATGCAATTCGCTCGCAACCCGGATCTGACACTTGTCACAGGCGGGGCCGAGGGCGCGCTTGCTGTCTGGGCACCGGGGCGTCTGCTGCCCTGCCTGCTGACCGGGGCAGACGGGAAGGCACTGGCCTTTTTGCCCGATGGAACGCGCGTTGCAGCAGGCGATGCGGCCGGCACGATCACAATCCGTGCCACAGATAGTTGCACGGAATTGTTGACCGTGACCCCCGGATCACAACAGGATTGGGTGACCGCGCTCGCGTTCTCGCCCGATGGCGGGCAACTGGCAGCCTCTGTCGGGTCCCGGGCGCATGTTCTCGACCCCGAAACGGGCACCATCCGGTGGTCTGCAGATGCTCCGGCAGGGCATTTCGTGACCGATCTGGCCTATTGGCGCGACGGCGCGGAACTGGTGCTGGGCTATCGAGCGACGCGCCCCTGGGACAATACCGGGGGCTGGCAGGCCCATGCTGCCAGCGATGGCCAGATGCAGATGCGCAGCCGCGACCGCGATACTGCCGTGGGAGCCTTGGCGCTGATACGCGCGCCAGCCTATGTGATCACTCAGGAACGGTTCGGCCTGCATCTGTGGTGGCCCGACAGTGGCGCGCTGCGGCACCGGATCAGCGACACCGATGCCACTGCATGGGCCATCACGCCAGACCAGACACGGATGGCCGTGGGCAACAGTCAGGGCGACATCACCGTGCTGCGCCACACCAGCAGCCGTCTGCAGGATTTCACTGCCCATGACGCTGCGGTCACGGCGCTGGCCGTCAGCCGCGATGGTGATTACTTCGGGTCTGGCGCAGCGGATGGCGCGGCGGCGATCTGGCAGGCGGGATCCGGTCAGCTTGTCACCCGCCTGCGGGGTCATGGCGATGCAGTGCGCGCGATCGCCTTTGTCGGTGACGGCGATTTCGTGATTACAGCTGCTATTGACGGGTCCGTGGTGCTCTGGGATGCCGCCGCCGGGGCTGCGATCAGCCGCCATGACATGGCCCCGGGGCCAACCCCTGTGATCACGGTCAGCCCTGACGATCGCTGGTTCGCCGTGGCAACCGGGCGCGACCCGGCCCGATTGTGGCCGCTGCCACAGCCCGACCCCGACATGGGCGACATTGCCGCAGCCATAGAGGCCGCGACCACATGGGGGTTCGGGACCGACGACACGCTGCCAGAGGGTCGGTGGCAAAGCCTTGCCTTGCAGGCGCTGTATGACAGCCTGCCCGAGAGCGACCGCCCCCCCCTGTCGATCCCGCGTCTGCAGCAGATCGAAACGGGCCGCCTTGCCGCGCTGCGCGGCGATGCCCTGCGCGCGCAAGACGCCTGGGACGGGCTGGAGCCTGACCTGCCCCCGGCAATGGGTTTTGCCGCCCGCGCCAATGCGGCGCAATTGCAAGGGCTGGTCAAGGTGCTGGATGGACATGCGGACCGGGTCGAGACGATCCAATTTGCCCCCGACGGGGCGCAAATGGCCTCGGTCGACTGGACGGGACGGCTTATCCTGTGGGATCCGACAGACTGGAGCGCACGGCATGTGCTGGATGCGGATTACACATCGCGTATGGCCTTTGCGCCTGATGGTCGGTTGTTGATCGGGATGGAACCTGCAGGGTTTGTCGTGCTGGATGTGACCAGCGGCGCCGAACTGTTGCGCCTGCCCCATGGCCGGAGAGGGCGCTGGTCGGCGGACGGGTCGCGCATTGCAATTTTCGACCGGCTTGGCCCGCCAGTGATCCATGACGCACAAAGCGGCGCCGAGAGGTTGCGCCTGACCGGGCTGAATGCCTTGTCCGGGGCCTATGACATTGCGCGTGATTTCTCGTTGATTGCCATCCCCGAAGCTGACGGCGCTGCGGTTCTCGATCCGGTGACGCGCGATGTCGTGGCCCGGTTTTCCGCGCCTGATGCTGACGGACTTGAACCGACCAATCTGCAGTTTCTGGCGGATACGGGCATTGTGGGGGTGATCTGGCAGGACGGTTCGGCCAGCGGGCATCGGCTGGAGGATGGCGCAGTGGTCTATGCATTGCCCGGCCCCATTCGCGGACAAAAGCCGACGCCGGATGGCAGCCATATTCTGCTGGAAGATGACGCCAACCGGACATCCATCCTGAACCTTGCGACAGGCGAAATTGGTCGCAGTCTGCCCGGTCAGATCCCGCAGGGTGCGGCGTTTCTGCCGGACCAGCGTCACATTGTGCTGAATCACGCCCCGAGCCGAGCCTTCCATGTGCATGATCTGGCCGATGGGACACGTGTAGCCCGACGTGCAAATCATGCCGAGGCTTTTGTTCGCCTTGCCACCAGCCCTGACGGGCACTGGTGGGTCAGCGCCTCAGGGGACGGGCGGCTGCGGGTCTGGGGTCCGGCGCGGATGACCGACGCTGAGCACAGGACGACCCGCGCCTTACCTGACCTTCTGCCAGATGATGTTCTGGCCCAAGCGCCAGATGGAACCACGATCAAGGCCGCGGGCCCGCAAGCCGTGCTGTCGCGCCCGGATGGAGGCCAGATGATACTTGGCGGACACAGTGCCGATATTACTGCGGCAGCTTTCGCCACCAGCGCCGGTCAGGTGCTGACCGCAGGCGCTGACGGTCAGGTGATCGTATATGACGGGGCCGATGGGCAACTCTTGCAGACGCTGGCTACAGGGTGCAGCGCGCTGACGGCAATGGTTGCAGTCGCTGAGGATACCGGGCTTTTGCTGGCCTGCGCGCAGGATCGCCTGATGGTCTATGACTTGCAGACTGGACGGCCGACCCTGCGCCTGCCCGCGCCCGACGGGCAGATACAGGCGTTGCACATCACGCCCGACCCAACCCCGCGCCTGTTGATACGCACATCACTGGGCACCGAGAGCCTGCCGCTTGCACCCTGACCAGCCCGAACAAGGAAACAGGGAAAACGATCCGGCGCGATGCATCATATACAAATCGCGCCCCATAGCATGTGCTTCATCTGCGGAAACGTCTCGGCCACACGCAGCTAGAGGGTATCGCGTTCATTCCCATTCACGCCATACGCTCAAGAGTACCCAACGATCAGCTTGAGGCATCGCGCCGATGATCAAACATACTGAGCCGCGCAGCGCCGTGACCGGGTAAGGCGACCGACAGTCAGGCTAAAGCGCTTTATGGTCGCCAAACCCGCGAGACCTGAAGGCTATGCGCCTCTGGCAGCCAAATCGCCGTGCCGGGGCAGGGCGTCATGCGGGACGCATGCCTTCGGCATGACAATGCGCGGCGGCCTTCGGCCTTGATTCCGCGCATTGCCGCAGCTCCCGCTTCTCCCGGAGCGCTCAACTTGTTCGTGAACTACTCTAGCTTATTGTTTTTGCATGTCGAAAAGCACGGAACCGGTAACCACTTCCGAGCGACATACTCTAACTCTTGTGCCGGGCCACCAGCAGGTCGCGCAGGCGCAGGATCTGTTCGCGGTCCAGCGCCTTGTCGTCCTCGGACAACGCGTCATAAGGGACAAGGTTGTGATGCAGGCGTCGGGTATTGTCGCGCACAGCGCCATGACGCCAGCCATTGATCTGCCGATCTGCCGACCATGACCTGTGCTCAGCTTCGGCCAGTTGTTCCAACCGCGCGGCGGGCAGATCGAGGCTGGCAACACCGTGTTTCAGATGCTCCGTCAGAGGGCCCGCGATCCCCAGCGCCTCTAGCTTGGTCTTGGCGGCATCTGCCGCACGCCGGTTTGCAGCCTTGAGGTTTTCATCCAGCACCATCCAGCCGCGCAGACTTTCGGCATCATCCTCGATCTCGGACAGGCTGGGCTTGTAGCCCTGATAACCTTCGTGCAATGCGCGGGCCAGCGTGTCGATATCGCCGCCGAAAAAGGCGCTGGACAGGACCTTTTCGCCATCCCCCAGGCAGCCAAGCGGCATCACCGGATGGGTCGGTAGCGCCGCGACCCAGTCGCGATTGGGCACTGACGCTTGCAGATAGATCGGCGCCACCCCGCGCCCGTCACGCAGCGCAAGGGCGCGCAGTGCCAGCGCCAGTTGCCGGGGATCTTGCGCGATATCCGCGCCCAGATACCACAGGCTGACAGGATCATCCCCCGTTAGCCCGCGAATCAGCGTTTCAGCCCCGTCACCTGCACGAAAGCGCGCCACCCGGATATCCGTGAGCCCCGTCGCATCGCCCAGCCGTGCGGATATCGCAGCCTCGACGACCTCTGGCGCGTCTGCAAAGATCGTGATGGCGACAGGGGCCAGATCAGGGTGCGGCGCAATCTTGATCAGGTGATAGACCAGCGCCGCCGCGTCATCGCCAAACCCTGCGCAGGCCAGATGCAGCCGTTTCTGGCCTGCGACCTGCGCCTCTAGGAAGACATCATGGCTGTGAAAGAAATGCCGCGCCAGCAGGTCATGATGGCACAGAATCTGCGCCGGTGCAGGGTCTTCGAGGCGTCCGAGCCCACCCGCCGTGATCAGGTTCTGGCGCAGCTCTTCGGCCCCGATATGCACGAACCGGACGGCCGCGCGGATATTCGTTGTCGCTGTTCCGCAAGCCACGCGCACATTGGCGTAATCGTCTGGATCCGTGAATATCAACGCGTCGGGCGCAAGCCATGTCGGGTCCAGATCAGCCTCGAAAAAGGCGGGCATGATGCGGATCTGGTGGCGCGGACGGTCCAGCCTGTAGCCTGTGGGCTCGGCCATCGTGGCATCGACAATCACAGTCCAGCGGCCATCGCGCAGGTTCTGTGCCGCCAGCGCATCCGACAGTGGACCGGTGCCCCAATGCAGGTCATAGCCTGTCATCCCGCGCAGCATCAGCCGGATATACAGCGGCTTCCATAAGGCATCGAACCGGCTGAGGAACGCCAGAACAAGCGATATCGGCGCCATCACCCGGGTGATGTTCAGGAAAACCGCCGCAAGCGGGTTGTCATGCGAAAAAGTCTCGGGTGCGATGCCCGCAAACAGGCGGAAAGTGAAATAGAACGCATCCAGCAGCATCTGCACCAGCGCTCCGGTGCTTTGCACTGCGCTCATATCGCGCACCATCAGATAGCCGGAATAGCCCATCACTGCGCTTGCCGCGATCATCAGATTGGGCAGTTGTTTCCTGAAACGGGTCTTGGGCATTCATCGCGTTCCTGACCGTCTTCGCCAAGCTCTGCCCGCCCTGCTCTGACAGGTCAAGGGTTTGTCACCCCTATTACGCTGAAAAGAAACGCGGTTGCCATCGCATGCAATGCTGAACTGATGCGGTTGTCTAATCGCAAGCGCTACGTCAAGGATTGAGCAACCGCAGGTCTGGAAATTTTTCTGAGAGCAGGTCAGACATCCTGGCATTCCCACTTGATGTAGACCTTCGTGTCTGAGGCCCATTTTTCGTCGATCTCGACGAGCACGGCACTGACGAGCCGCAGGAGTGAATCTTCGCTGGGGACTGAGGAGGATCAGCAGGCCTTCCAGTGGAAGGACCGCCC
>SKSL01000185.1 GCA_007123015.1 Natronohydrobacter sp.
CACCGCTGACCCAACCGTCTCCTCAACCATGCCAAGATGCGTGTCGTGCAACAGTGCGATACCATCAAACGGACAACTCGGGCCAAAATGCCCGGAGCTTTGCCCCTGTTACAAAAGCGATTGCCCTGCCCTGCCATGCCGGGCACGATTTCGCCAGCGGCGAACAGCTCGATTTCCACCCGCCCGCCCGAGATGGTGGTGATACGGTCGGCCAGCATCTGCGCGGCGACGCCCGGTCCGGGCAGGTTACGCGGCTAGGCCGAGGCCATGCGCCAGCGAATGTTGCCCTTCGCGATGGCGGGCGCGGCCAATGTGCTGGCCGCAGCGCCGAGCGTGGCTGTGCCGAGGAAGGCTCTTCTTTTCATGGTCTTCTCCTTTGCTGTTGGACAGGGTGTTGGGGTCGTTCAGTCTTTCAGGATGCCCGGCAGGGTCAGCCCGTGTTCGCGCGCGCAGTCCAGCGCGATGTCATAGCCCGCATCGGCATGGCGCATCACGCCTGTCGCGGGGTCGTTCCAGAGGACATTTCGCAGGCGTCGATCAGCATCGACGCTTCCATCGCAGCAGATAACCATCCCCGAATGCTGCGAGAAGCCCATTCCGACACCGCCACCGTGGTGCAGACTGACCCAAGTGGCCCCGGATGCACAATTCAGCAGCGCATTCAGCAGCGGCCAGTCCGACACAGCGTCCGATCCGTCCTTCATCGCTTCGGTTTCGCGGTTGGGGCTGGCGACCGACCCCGAATCGAGGTGATCGCGCCCGATCACCACAGGGGCCTTCAATTCGCCGTTGCGCACCATTTCGTTGATCGCCAGTCCAGCCTTGTGCCGATCGCCCAGCCCGATCCACATGATGCGCGCGGGCAAGCCCTGAAACGCGATGCGGTCGCGGGCCATGTCCAGCCAGTTGTGCAGATGCGCATTATCGGGAAAGAGTTCCTTCATACGCTGATCGGTCTTGTAGATATCTTCGGGATCGCCCGAGAGCGCGCACCAGCGGAACGGCCCGATACCCCGGCAGAAGAGCGGGCGGATATAGGCGGGAACAAATCCGGGGAAGGCAAAGGCGTTTTCCAGCCCCTCTTCCAGCGCGACCTGGCGGATATTGTTGCCGTAATCCAGTGTCGGCACGCCTGCGTTCCAGAAATCGACCATCGCGGCGACATGGGCGCGCATCGAGGCCCGCGCGGCCTGTTCGACCGCCTTGGGGTCGCTTTCCTGTCTGGCGCGCCACTCGGCCACCGACCAGCACAAAGGCAGGTAGCCGTGAATGGGGTCATGGGCAGAGGTCTGGTCGGTCACCATATCCGGGCGCGGCCCGCCCGCTTTCATCCGCGCGACCAGTTCGGGAAAGACTTCGGCGGCGTTGCCGATCAGCGCCACGGATTTCGCCTCGCCCTTCGCGGTCCAGTCGGCGATCATCGCCAGTGCTTCGTCCAGATCATGGGTCTTGGCGTCGCAATAGCGGGTGCGGATGCGGAAATCGGCGCGGGTCTCGTCGCATTCCACCGCCAGACAGCAGGCACCTGCCATCACCGCCGCCAGCGGCTGCGCGCCGCCCATGCCGCCCAGACCGGCAGTAAGAATCCAGCGGCCTGTCAGATCGCCGCCGTAATGCTGCCGTCCTGCTTCGGCAAAGGTCTCATAGGTGCCCTGCACGATGCCCTGCGTGCCGATATAGATCCAGCTTCCGGCGGTCATCTGGCCATACATTGCCAGACCCTTGCGATCGAGCTCGTTGAAATGTTCCCATGTGGCCCAATGCGGCACGAGGTTGGAATTGGCGATCAGCACGCGCGGCGCGTCCTTGTGCGTACGGAACACGCCCACGGGCTTGCCTGATTGCACCAGAAGCGTCTGGTCATCTTCCAGCTCTTTCAGGCTGGCAACAATGCGGTCGAAATCCTCCCATGTGCGGGCTGCGCGACCGATGCCGCCATAGACCACCAGTTCATGCGGGTTTTCGGCCACATCCGGGTGCAGATTGTTCATCAGCATCCGCATGGGCGCTTCGGTCAGCCAGCTTTTCGCGGTGATTTCGGGTCCGGTCGGGGGGAAGATATCGCGGGTGTTGTGGCAGGAATTGGTCATGCTGTCCTCCTCAGTCGGCCAGAATATGGCCAGCGATGATGTTGCGTTGGATTTCGGACGAGCCCTCGTAGATGCGCATGATGCGGACATCGCGGGCCAGGCGTTCCAGTGGAAAATCGCGGGTAAATCCATATCCGCCGTGGATCTGGATTGCCTTGTCTTTGACCCTGTGGGCCATTTCGCTGGCCTGAAGCTTGGCCATGCTGGCCTGCAGGGAAAAGCGAACGCCGTGTTGGCGCAGGCGGGCGGCGTCCAGCGCCAGAAGCTCTGCGCCGCGCAGATCAAGCGCCATATCGGCCAGCATCCACTGGATGCCCTGCTTTGCGGAAAGCGGTTTGCCGCTGATGATGCGGGTCTTGGCCCAGTCCGTGGCCGCGGCAAGTGCGGCGCGCGCGATGCCGATGCACATCGCGGCCACTTCCAGCCGCCCGTTGTCCAGCACTTTCATCGCGGTGCGAAAGCCGGATCCTGCCGCCCCGAGCATCTGCTGCTGCGGCACCCAGAGGTCCAGATCCAGCTCCCAGACATGGCCGCCGCGCAGGCCCATAGTGCGCTCTGCCGCGCTGGGTGTGAAGCCTTTGGTGCCCTTGTCCACGACAAAGGCCGAAATGCCGCGATGGCGTGCATCCGGGTCTGTCACGGCATAGATGACGACGAAATCGGCCACACCGCCGTTCGAGATGAAGCATTTGCGCCCCTTGATGCGATAGCCGTCCCCTTCGGGCGTGGCGCGGGTTTTCATATCGGCGGGGTCTGATCCTGCTGTTGGTTCGGTGAGGCCGAAGGCCCCGAGTTTCGCGCCTGTCACGGCATCGGGCAGATAGCGCGCGCGCAGCGCATCGTCGCCGCCAATCAGAATGGAATTGGTCGCAAGATAATGCGCGGTCAGCGCCGAGACGGTCGAGCCACAGCCCCCTGCGATTATCGACACCGCCTTGAGCAGCGCCTGCGCCGAGATATCCGCGCCGCCCCATGCCTCTGGCAAATTTGCCCCCATCATGCCGGTCTGCGCCAGGTCTGCCAGTTGCGCATGCACGAACACGCCGCTTTCATCGGTCGCAGCCGCTTTCGGGGCCAGTTTATCAGCCGCGAAACGGGTGAGCGTGTCCAGAAAGACAGTTTCGGCTTCGTCCAGCATGTAGAAAGGGTCAGTCATGTCTTGCCTCTGCAATGATACCTGCGTCGATCAGCCCTGCGATCTGCGCATCTGTCAGACCCAGCGCGGTGAGCGTCTTGCGGGTGCCGGATCCCAGAGCGGGCGCGCCCTGTGTCGCAATGTGCTTCTGGCCGTCAAAGCGCACAGGCTGCCCGACAACGGGCGCGCAACCCAGCCGGTCATGGGGCAGGGTCTGCACCAGATCGCGCGCGCTTGCATGCGCGCTGGCTGTGACTTGTGCGAGGGTGAGGATGGGTGCGGCGGGGATGCTTGCCGCGCGCAGCGCCGCGATCAGATCGGCGGTTGGTCGGCTGGCCGTGTGGGCTTCGATCATCTTGCGCAGGACAGGTTCATGGCGGGTGCGGTCGGCATCGGTGGCAAAGCGCGGGTCCGACGCGGCCTGTGGCTGGCCGATCAGGCTGCACAGCGCAGCGAATTGGCGTGTGCCAAGGGCTGCGATGATCACATGGCCGTCCTGCGCCCGGTAGGCCCCGAAGGGGGTTGAGAGCGGGTGACGGTTGCCGACCTGGTTGATCGGTTCCTTCGCATAGAGATGCAGCGCATGGCTGGTGGGCAAGAGCGCAAACAGCGTGTCCAGCATGGCCACGTCCAGCGTCGCCCCCTGACCTTGCCGCGCGCGCCCGACCAGTGCTGCACAGATGGCCCAGGCCGCATAACGCCCTGCGATCAGATCACCCATCGCCTCGCCGACCTTCAGCGGTGGGCCGTCTTCCTCGCCGGTTGCGGTCATCAGGCCGGACATGGCCTGCACCACGATGTCATAGGCGGGAAGCTGGGTGAACGGGCCGGTCTGGCCGAAGCCCGAGATCGAGCAATAGACGAGATCCGGTTTCGCGGCCCGCAGGTCCGCCGCGCCCAACCCCAGCTTTTCGGCGACACCGGGGCGGAAATTTTCCACCACCACATCGCAATCGAACGCGATCTGGCGGGCGAGCGTCTGGCCCTGGGGTGTCTTCAGAACCATCACCAGCGATGATTTACCCCTGTTCGTCAGGGCAAAGAGCGCGCTTTCGTCATCAACAAAGGGGCCGATATGGCGGTAGTCATCGCCCTGCGGTGGCTCCAGTTTGATGACTTCGGCCCCCAGGTCGGCCATCAAGGCGGTGCAGAATGGCCCGGCAAGAACCCGCGTCAGATCGAGAATGCGGATCCCTTCGAGGGGCTTCATCTGTTCAACTCCGCGGCCAGTTCTGCCAGTCTGTGCAGGATCTCCGACAGAACCGGACGCAAGGCTGCGGCTTTGGCCTCGCTATAGGCGAAAGGCAGGGCTTCGCTTTCCAGATGCGTGGATTGCGCCAGTTCCATCTGGATCGCGTGCACGCCGTCGCCCGGGCGCCCGTAATGGCGCGTCGTCCATCCGCCCTTGAAACGGCCATTGACCACAGTGCTGCGGGTGCTGGCTTCGCAGATGGAGCGGGTCGCTTCCTCGATCCGGGGATCGCAACTTGTGCCATCTGCCGTGCCGATGTTGAAATCGGGCAGGATACCGTCGAACAGGAATGGAATATCCGAGCGGATGGAATGGCAGTCATAGAGGATCGCCGTTCCATTAATGGCCCTTACGCGGTCAAGTTCGGCGCGCAGGGCCGCATGATAGGGGGTGTGGAACTGGTTGCGCCGGGTGGAAATCTGTTCAGGTGTGGGGGCTGTGACCAGATCGGCAGCCCGTCGAAATCGGTCAGTGGCACAAGCCCTGTGGTGTTCTGGCCGGGATAGAGGCTTGCGCCATCGGGCGGGCGATTAGCGTCGATCACATAGCGATGGAAGGTCGCGCGCACGGTTGTCGCGCCCTTGAGCAGCCCGCCATAGAGGCGGTGGATATGCCAGTCGGTATCGGTCAGCGTCTGCCCGTTGGCATTGAGTTGCGCCATGATGTCGGGTGGGACATAGGTGCCGGTATGGGGCAGGCCCAGAACGATCGGGCTGCCGCTGCGTGTGACCTCGACGCTCATAGCGCGAACTCCAGTTCTGCGGCGCGCAGCAGATCACCGTTGCGGATCATCGCGCTGGCCGTTTCCAGTTCCGGGGCCAGATAGCGGTCGTCTTGCAAGTGCGGCACCTGCGCGCGCAGAGTATCGATTGCGGCGCGCAGAGGGGGCGATGTGACCAGCGGCGCGCGAAACGCGATGCCTTGCGACGCGCACAGGGCTTCGACCCCCAGAATGACCGACAGATTGGCGTTCATCCGCCCCAGCCGCCGCGCGCCGTGGGCCGCCATCGAGACGTGATCCTCCTGATTGGCCGATGTGGGCGTGCTGTCGGTCGAGCAGGGGTTGGCCAGATGCTTGTTCTCGCTCATCAAGGCCGCAGTCGTGACCTCGGCGATCATGTAGCCGGAATTCAGGCCCGGTTCGGGCGTCAGGAAGGGGGGCAGGTCATGGCTGAGCGTCGGGTCCACCATCAGCGCAACCCGCCGCTGCGCAATCGCGCCGATTTCCGCCAGTGCCAGAGCGATGATATCGGCGGCAAAGGCGACCGGTTCGGCGTGGAAATTCCCGCCCGAGAAAATGCCCGCCTGCGTCACGAGCGGGTTGTCGGTGACGGCATTGGCCTCGGTTTCCAGGGTGGTGGCGGCAAAACGCAGCAGATCAATCGCAGCACCCGCAACTTGCGGCTGGCAGCGGATGCAATAAGGGTCTTGCACGCGCGCATCATCGTCGCGGTGGCTTTCGCGGATTTCCGAGCCCGCCATCAGCGCGGCCATGGCGTGGGCCGCGTCGATCTGGCCCCGATGACCGCGCAGCGTATGGATTTCACCCTGCAGCGGGGCAGTGGAGCCCATGATCGCATCGGTGGACAGGCAGGAGGTGATCAGCGCGTTGGCCGCATTGCGCCAGCCCTCGAACAGGCCGACCAGAGCAAGAGCGGTGGAAAACTGCGTGCCGTTGATCAGCGCCAGCCCTTCCTTCGGCCCGAGCGTGATCGGGGTCAGCCCTGCTTTGGCCAGGGCGGTAGCGCTGTCCATGCGTGTGCCGTCATGGATGGCTTCGCCCGCGCCGATCAGCGTGGCGGCCATATGCGCCAATGGGGCCAGATCGCCAGAGGCCCCGACCGAGCCTTGCACAGGCACAACCGGCGTGACCCCGCGCGCAAGCATGCCCTCGATCAACTCGATCACGGTCATGCGCACGCCCGAGGCTCCGCGCCCGAGGCTGATCAGCTTCAGCGCCATCATCAGACGCGTGGTCGGCACATCAAGCGCCTCTCCCACACCGCAGCAATGGCTCAGGATCAGGTTGCGTTGCAGCGTGGCGGTATCCTTGGCCGCAATCTTGACCGAAGCAAGTTTGCCAAAGCCGGTATTGACGCCATAGACCGCCGCATTCCCCGACGCGGCATCGGCGACAAGCTGCGCGGCGGCGTCAATGGCGGGGCGGGCTTCAGGGGTCAGGCGGGCGGACAACCCGTCGCGCCAGATCGTTTCGAGTTCGGCAAGTGTGGTAGTGCCCGGCGTCAGGGTCAGCATGGCTGTCCTCCGAAAATGCGCTGATAGAGC
The DNA here is from genome assembly GCA_007123015.1 of Natronohydrobacter sp. Lineage (GTDB taxonomy): Bacteria > Pseudomonadota > Alphaproteobacteria > Rhodobacterales > Rhodobacteraceae > Roseinatronobacter. The sequence goes on from SKSL01000185.1 coordinate 6,764, forward strand.
GGGTTGAACCCGATGCGATAGGCCAGTTCTGCCGGGGTCTCGACATTCCACACGGCCAAATCTGCGCGCAATCCGGGGGCAATCGCGCCGGTGTCGCGCAGGCCCAAGGCGCGGGCGGCGTGGGTTGTGACGCCGCGCAGGGCCTCATCCGGGGTCAGGCGGAACAGGGTGCAGGCCATGTTCATCGCCAGCAGAAGCGATGTCAGCGGCGAGGAACCGGGGTTGCAATCCGTGGCCAATGCCATCGGCACGCCATGGGCGCGGAACGCCTTGATCGGGGGCATCTGGGTTTCGCGGATTGCATAGAAAGCGCCGGGCAGCAGCACTGCAACTGTGCCCGCCGCTGCCAGCGCCCGCGCATCCGCCTCGGTTGCATATTCGACATGATCGGCAGAAAGTGCCCCGAATTGCGCCGCCAGTGCCGTGCCGCCCATATGGGACAATTGTTCGGCATGCAGCTTGACCGGCAGGCCAAGCGATTGCGCAACGTCTAAGACGCGCGCGATCTGGGCGGGGGTGAAGGCGATGTTTTCGCAAAACCCGTCCACGGCATCGACCAGCCCTTGTGCATGGGCCGCGCGCAGGGCGGGAATGCAGATTTCGTCGATATAGCTGTCGGCATTCACCCCTTTGGGCACAGCATGCGCCCCCAGAAAGCTGGTGCGGATACGCACGGGCCGCAGGCTGGCCAAACGGCGCGCAACCCGAAGCATGGTCAGTTCCGTGTCATGGTCCAGCCCGTAGCCGGATTTGACCTCCATGCAGGAAACCCCTTCGGCCAGTAGCGCATCCAGACGCGGCAGGGCGGTAGTCAGAAGCTGGTCTTCACTGGCCGCGCGGGTTGCTGTGACTGTGGACATGATGCCGCCACCCGCGCGGGCCAGTTCTTCATAGGACGCGCCTTCAAGTCGCATCTCGAATTCGCGTGCACGGTGGCCGCCATGCACGAGATGGGTGTGACAATCGACAAAAGCCGGGGTGATGAGCCGCCCTTGCATGTCGCGCTGTTTGGCGCGGGCATGGGCGGTAGGCAGATCCGCCTGCGCACCGACCCATGTCACCAATCCGTCTTCGATCAAGATGGCGCCCGGTCCTGACACAGGGTCGGCCATCGTCGCCAGTCGGGCATTGCTCAGAACAAGGGGCAGTGGGCGTTGCATCTTGATTCCTTCTCGAATCCGGATATTATGTATGCACTTATTTTATCCGTCAATGGGGAAACAGATGCAGGGTTTCACGGACAGGATCTGGGCGGAGCACGCGCTTCTGGCCGATGGCTGGGCAAGCGGTGTCAGCCTTTGCCATGACAAGGGACGCATCACTGATGTGCAGGTCGCAACGCCCCCTGACCCCGACGCCATGCGCGTGGGCGCGTTATTGCCCGCGTCGGCCAACCTGCATTCGCATGCGTTTCAGCGTGCCATGGCGGGCCTGACCGAACAGCGCGGCCCGGACCCGCGTGACAGTTTCTGGACTTGGCGGCAGTTGATGTTCCGGTTTCTGGACCAATTGACCCCGGATGACGTGCAAGCCATCACGGCCTTTGTGCAGATGCAGATGCTCGAAGCCGGGTATGGCGCGGTTGCAGAGTTCCATTACCTGCATCACGCACCGGGCGGGGCGTCTTATGCCAATCTGGCGGAAATGTCCGAACGCATTGTCGCGGCGGCGGATCAGACGGGGATTGGCCTGACCCTGCTGCCGGTGCTGTATCAATATGGCGGGTGCGACCAGCGCGCATTGGGGCCGGGGCAAATCCGCTTCGGCAATGATCTTGAGCGGTTTTCCAGACTGGTCGAGGGGGCCGAGACCGCACTGGGCGCATTGCCGTCAGATGCGCGCCTTGGCATCGCCCCGCACAGCCTGCGCGCTGTGTCGCGAGAGGCGCTTGCTGCCTCGATCATGCTGCGCCCGGATCAGCCCTTGCACATGCATCTGGCCGAACAACCCGCCGAAGTGGAGGAAGTGCTGCAGGCCTGTGGCGCGCGGCCCGTGGAATGGCTGCTGGCCAATGCCGATGTCGATAGCCGTTGGTGTCTGATCCACTGTACGCAGATGCACCGCCATGAAACGCAGGCGCTGGCGGCGACGGGCGCTGTCGCGGGGCTGTGTCCAATCACTGAATCCAGCCTTGGCGATGGCATTTTCGACGGCATCGCCTATCGGGATGCGGGCGGGCGTTGGGGGATTGGCTCGGACAGCAATATCCGCATCAGCCTGTCAGAGGAATTGAGTACCCTAGATTATTCGCAACGCCTGCGCGATCACTCGCGCGCGGTCTTCGCGACCGAGCAGAAATCGACCGGACGCATCTTGCTGGAGAGTGCCGCGCAGGGTGGGGCACAGGCAACCGGGCGCGATGGGGGCGTGCTGTCGGTGGGCAAGCTAGCCGATCTTGTAGCACTGGACACGACCCATATTGATCTGGACGGCTGTGCTGGCGACACTATCCTTGACGCATTTGTCTTTGCTGCCGATGATCGGGCCATCACGGATGTTTGGTCTGCGGGGCGGCATGTTGTGAGCGGGGGACGACATATGCATCATGATGCGATTTCGGCCGCGTATCGCGCCGTC
>SKSL01000212.1 GCA_007123015.1 Natronohydrobacter sp.
CCACTATAGATTATGTGGTCACGAAGATCCCGAGGTTCGCTTTTGAAAAGTTTCCGGGCTCGGTGCCGGAACTGACCACCGCCATGAAATCCGTGGGCGAGGCGATGGCGATTGGCCGCACTTTCCACGAATCGATGCAAAAAGCGCTGGCCTCTATGGAAACGGGCCTGAGCGGATTTGACGAGATCGCCATTCCCGGCGCACCTGACAAGGCCGCTGTGATCAAGGCGATCAGCGCCCAGACCCCGGATCGGCTGCGGCTGATCGCGCAGGCCATGCGCGAAGGTCTGAGCAATGACGAAATTCAAGCCGCGACCGCGTTTGATCCTTGGTTTATCGACCGGATCCGCGAGATCATTGAAGCCGAGGCCGAAATCACGCGCGACGGCCTGCCCATGACAACCGAAGGCTTGCGCGCGTTGAAGATGCAGGGCTTCACGGATGCGCGGATCGCCAAGCTCACGGGACGCCAAGAGGATCAGATCCGCCGCGCGCGCCGCAATCTTGGCGTGAATGCCGTCTTCAAGCGCATCGACACTTGCGCCGCCGAATTCGAGGCACAGACGCCCTATATGTATTCCACTTATGAGACCCCGGTGATGGGCGATGTGGAATGCGAAGCCCGCCCTTCGGATCGCAAGAAGGTGGTCATTCTGGGCGGCGGGCCGAATCGCATTGGTCAGGGAATCGAGTTCGATTATTGTTGTTGCCATGCCTGTTTCGCGCTGACCGATGCGGGCTATGAGACGATCATGATCAACTGCAACCCCGAGACTGTCAGCACTGATTACGACACGTCGGACCGGCTGTATTTCGAGCCGCTGACGCTGGAGCATGTGCTGGAAATCCTGCGTGTCGAACAGGAAAACGGCACATTGCACGGAGTCATTGTGCAATTCGGCGGGCAAACACCGCTGAAACTGGCCAATGCGCTGCAGGATGAAGGCATCCCGATCCTCGGCACCTCGCCCGATGCGATTGATCTGGCGGAAGATCGCGAACGGTTCCAGGCACTTCTGAATGATCTGGGTCTGAAACAACCCGTCAACGGGATCGCGTCCAGCCGCGATCAGGCCTTCGAGATTGCCGCGAAAGTGGGCTATCCGCTGGTGATCCGCCCGTCTTATGTGCTGGGCGGGCGCGCAATGGAGATCGTCCGCGATGACGCGCATCTTGAACGCTATATCCGCGACGCTGTGCAGGTGTCGGGCAAGAATCCAGTGCTGCTGGACAGCTATCTGATCGGCGCGGTCGAAGTTGACGTGGATGCGCTTTGCGATGGTGAGCATGTCCATGTCGCAGGTATCATGCAGCATATCGAGGAAGCGGGCGTCCATTCTGGTGACAGCGCCTGCTCGCTGCCGCCCTATTCGCTGGATCAGACGACGATTGCAGAATTGCGGGTCCAGACTGAGGCCTTGGCGCGCGGTCTGAATGTTGTGGGCCTGATGAATGTGCAATTCGCGATCAAGGATGGCGTGATTTATGTGCTGGAAGTCAACCCGCGCGCGTCGCGCACTGTGCCTTTCGTGGCCAAGGCCACGGACAGCGCGATTGCCTCCATCGCCGCGCGGCTGATGGCGGGCGAACCGCTCTCGAACTTCCCGCTGCGCGCGCCCATCAAGGCCGATATCGCCCCCTCCGAGCCGATGCCGATGGGCGATCCGATGACACTTGCCGACCCGCAGACTCCGTGGTTTTCTGTCAAGGAAGCCGTACTGCCCTTTGCGCGTTTCCCGGGGGTAGACACGCTCCTGGGCCCCGAGATGCGCTCGACGGGCGAAGTGATGGGCTGGGCGCGCAATTTCGCACGGGCCTTCTACAAGGCGCAGCTGGGCGCCAGCGTGACCTTGCCGGAGCGCGGCAAAGTCTTCCTGTCGATCAAGGATTACGACAAGAACGCCTTGATGCAGGAAGCGGCACAAACGCTGACAGAACTCGGATTTGACATCGTGGCGACACGCGGCACGGCAAGCTGGCTGTCGGGGCATGGGATCGTCTGTGAGATGGTCAACAAGGTCTATGAAGGGCGGCCAAATATCGTCGACATGATGAAATCGGGTGAGATCGTCATGGTGCTGAACACGACAGAAGGTGCGCAGGCCATTGAAGACAGTCGTGAAATCCGGGCTGTCGCGCTATATGACAAGATTCCCTATTACACGACCGCAGCGGGCAGCCATGCCGCCGTGATGGCCATCAAGGCGCGCGAAGAGGGCGAGATCGGCGTGCGTGCACTGCAACATTCTGCGGCGTGAGCGATTCTGTAGGGTGCGTGCTGAGCACGCACCTTACCTGACCCGAACACGTCACGCGCCTCATTGATCCACGGGCAAGCCGCTGGGAACTGCGACTGGCACACCACGCCGACCAGCCAGAGCACTCTCATCGGTCAACGCCTCGAGAAAGGCGACCAGAAGCTCTATTTCATCGTCCTGCAACAGCACCAATGGGCGTTGGGCCATCGACCGCGCGGCCGCATCCGATATCTGCGCCACCAAAGCCGCATTCTCGACAGGCGCGTAATCCTTGTCCCCGGACGCCAAGTCAGGCAGCACGGCCTGTGGCTCATAGCGGCGCAGCCCTGCGACCGGGTCCAGATGATGGCGCAGGAAATCGCGCATATCCGAAAACGCCCCGGCATGCCCCCACGGCCCCGTCTGCATCACATTGCGCAGCATCGGGGTCCGAAATGCGAAATTATCCTTTGGGTTCAGGGTCACACCCCCGCGCCCGATATCGCGGGTGTAACCCTCTTCATCGCGGTCCTTGCCCGGCCCCAGCGGCGGCTGCCCCATGGCATGGAAGGCCTGATCACTCAACAAGCTGCCCGAATGACAGGATGCGCAATTGCCCCTGCCATAAAACAGGCGCATGCCCTCTCCGGCCTGCGCCGACAGCGCGGCCGTCTCGCGCAGATAGGCGTCAAACGGGGACTGGTCGGCGCGAAATTCAGCTTCGATGAAAGCCGCAATCGCATTTGCGATATCGCTGATCCTTACGGGCCGCTCGACCCCGCGCCACGCCGTGAAAGCGGCGCGATATTCCGCGACCGAATCGACACGCGCCGCCAGAAGCGCCCAGGCCCCGTCATCACCATGGATGCGCTCTTCATGGACCGCTGCGCCAATCGGATTGTCCTGTGGCTGGCCTGCCATTTCTTCAGGCGACAAGACCGGGAACAGGACCTGTGCTGCCAGAACCGAGTCAAGCTCCATATAGTCCAGCGGCCCTTGTTGGGACAGAAGCCCGTCAGGTCGGTCCGGGTCTGTTTCAAGACGGCCATCGTGAAACAACACCCGGATATCTTTCGCCCCAAGGTTCCAGAGCGCCGGGGCGTTGCGCGGGATCCGACGTTCGGCCGCGAACGCGCCAGCAGGGGTCCGCGCATCCCCCAGCCCTGTCGCCCCTGTGCCCAGTCCCAGCGACACCCCATCGCCCGAACCCAGAGTCGGATGGTGACAGGTGGCACAGGCCACATCCTTGTTGCCCGACAGGATCGGGTCGAAAAAGAGCAAATGCCCGATATCTGCAAGACCGGCATCGATCACACGGAAGCTGTCCTCCGACAGTGGCAAGGGCAGATCATGCGCGCGGGCAGACAGGTCTGGCTCTGTCATGCCGGGTGACGTAGCCCGCATGACCGGCCGCAAGGACCGCATCGGCGACGCTGACGCGCTTTCATCGACAGCAGGAAGGCGCCGTGCTGGCGCTGCAACCGGCACCGGTGTGACGGGATCACGCGGCGCAGGGGCCGCGGCGGGCGCCAGAAAAATGTCATTGAGCAAGCGTGTCGCCTCGGGGTCGCCGGATCGCTCCAGACGGCGCAGGGCAGAGAATGCGGCGAAAAAATCCCCCTGCTCCATCGCCGCAAAACCCTGATTGACGCTCTGCGCGCCAGTCGCGCCGGGGACGAGGAACAATGACATCAGGATGAGCGCTTTCACGGCAGCAATGCGCATTACGGACACCTCGGCGTCAGTGTTGACAATGTTGTGACTTTAGCCGCTGTCAGGTGATTTGCAAAAGATATGTGAGATTTTCGTGCAGGCCTTATTATTGCCCATCAATCGGGTTATTTTTCTGCCATCTGTCGGAAAATTTGCCGAAGATACAGGTTAATGCAGAGGGACGTGCTGTGAGCCGGATCAACGAGCCGAGAATGCACTTCGATTTCGAAGACACGCGCATCGAGATCACTGCGCTGACGCGCGATCATCTGATGCAGACCATCGCTGCCCGTCTCTCGGCGCAGATCGGGTTTGCGCTGGCGACAATCAATCTGGATCACCTTGTAAAACTGCGCAAGGATCCGTCTTTCAGAGCCGCCTATGCACAGCATGAAATTGTTGTGGCCGATGGGAACCCGATTGTCTGGCTTTCGCGTCTTGCGAATCGTCCTGTCGAATTGCTTCCGGGGTCAGAACTGATCGAGCCGCTGACCCGGCTAGCTGCTGAACAGGGCGTTCCTGTCGCCTTTTTCGGCAGCAATGCCGATGTGCTGGAACATGCGGCCGCTGTCTTGAAGCAACGTCATCCGGGTCTGAAACTGGCCGCGCGCATTGCGCCCCCGATGGGCTTTGACCCGTGCGGGCCAAAGGCAGAACGCCTTATCAAAGAACTGGCCGCTTCCGGGGCGGGGTTGTGTTTCGTGGCACTTGGGGCGCCAAAACAGGAAGAATTCGCGATTTTCGGACGCGGGCTTGCACCGCAGATCGGGTTTGTCTCGATCGGGGCGGGGCTGGATTTCATCGCCGGGCAGCAGATACGCGCACCCCGGATCCTGCGCCTGCTTGCGCTTGAATGGCTCTGGCGGCTCGCGCTTGCCCCAAAACGTCTGGCGCTGCGCTACTTTCACTGTTTCACGATTCTGCCCGTTCAGGCCCTGCGAGCGTGGCGGCTGCGCACAGCGCCCGAACAGCCTGATGCGCATCCGGGCCCGAACAGTGCGCTTGCGAAACCCATGAACATACATCGCGAAACCGAGCGATGATCAGACCCGGTATCCTGACTGCGATGATCGCTGGTGCCGCCGTGATAGGCGCAAGTGCCGTCTGGTGGATATGGCGCGCACCAGAGAGCCTTGAGCGCCTTTCGAAAGAGGCTGTCGCGGCACTCTATGAAGCGCCTGTCAGCCCACCGCAAACAGCGCTCAAGGTTTATTATCTGGGCCATAGTCTGATCGGCCCCCAGATACCGGCCTTCACCCGGCAACTGGCCGAAGCAGCGGGCTTTGCAGATGCCAGGTATCACAGCCAATTGGGTTGGGGGACCAGCCTGATGGACCACTGGGACCCCGCGCGCCCTATCAATGGATTTGCCGAAATGAATGACAGCCCGGCCCATGCGCCTGCAAGGGACGCGCTGGAAAGTGGCGTCTATGATGCGTTTGTCTTTACGGAAATGGTCGATCTCAATGATGCCATACGCTGGCACGAATCGGGGCGGCATGCAGGGCTCTGGGCGGGCCTTGCGCGCGCCAACAGGCCGGATATCAGGGTTTACATGTATGAAACATGGCACGGCACAGATATCGACGGGGGCTGGTTGTTGCGGATCGACACGGACCTGCCCGAACTTTGGCAAGGCACGATTCTGGCGCAAGCCATGGCGATGCCCGATGTGGGCACGATCCATCTGATCCCGGCAGGTCAGGCCATGGCCGCATTCACCCGCGCTCTGGAAGCGCAGGGCGGGCTGCCGGGTCTGACGGATCGTCACGGGCTTTTTGCGCTGCGCGACGATGGGACAGTCGATAACATCCATCTTAATGACTTGGGCAGCTATCTTGTGGCATTGGTGCATTTCGCGACACTTTATCATCTGGACCCCCGCGGCCTTCCGCATGAATTGCACCGCGCAGATGGAACCCCAGCCGATGCACCATCGCCAGAGGTCGCCGCATTGATGCAGCATGTGGCCTGGGATGTGGTTCGCGCCTTCCCCCAGACGGGGGTTGCACCATGAGGGCCATGGCTGCGCTGTTCGTCTGGCTTTGGCTGCCTGTGATGGGCCTCGCTCATGCCCCGCTGTCGCCGCGCGAGGCAGGCACTGCCCCCTGGCTGGGCATGAACATGACCGAGTTACGCGATTATCAGCCGCAACGCCCCTTCATTGATGTAATGAAATCTGCGCGCCACTGGTACGGCCATCTGCCCGGGCAATGGGGCGGCTGGGATGAACCCGAGTTGCTGGCCGCCGGCGCATTGGGCGATCATGGCTGGCCAGTCAAGGTCCCGGATGCAATTACCGGCATATCGACAATGCTGCTGGTCGATCTGGCCCCGGACACTGGCGGGGTCGCCGGGAATTACCGGCTGACCTATGAAGGCGATGGACGGCTGGAGATCGGCGGCCGCGTGGGCGGGGTCCGGCGTCGTGGCCTGCGCGAATTGTGGTTCAGCTTCACGCCTGGCGAAGGTGGGGTTGAATTGACGATCCGGCAAACCTCGGCAACGGATCCGATCCGCAATATCGAAATTGTCCATCAGGACCATATCGCCGCGCATGCACGGGGCGACTTGATCAACCCCGATTGGCGCGCGCGGATCGACGGGATGGCCTTGTTGCGCTTCATGGCGTGGCAGAACACAAATTACGCAACCTGGCGATCCTGGGACGAGCGCGCCTTGCCAGATGATTATTCCTGGACACCGCGCGGCGTGCCCTTGGAAATCCTGATCCGCGTGGCCAATGAGATGCAGGCTGATCCGTGGTTCAACATTCCGCATCTGGCCGATGACGACTACATCGCTCAGATGGCCAGATTGATCCGCGACCAGCTGGATCCAGAGCTGACCGCCTGGATCGAGTTTTCCAATGAGACTTGGAACTGGTCTTTTCCGCAAGCCCACGCGGCCGCAGATGCTGCAGAGCAGCGCTGGGGCAATCGTGACTTGTGGCAGGAATGGAACGCCATGCGCGCAGCGCAGATGGTGCAGATCTTCGATGACGTCTTCGGGGATGAAGGGCAGCGGCTTAACCGTGTTCTGGCCACGCAAACAGGTTGGCTGGGGCTGGAGGATCAACTCGAGGCGCAGCATTGGCAGGCTGAAAGCCCCGACCACCCGGCCCCGCCGACGCTTTTCGACACTTACGCCATCACAGGCTATTTCAGTGGCACGCTAGGCAGCCCCGAAGGCGCCCCGATACTGCGCGCGTGGCTTTCTGACGCACAAGCAGAGGCGCGGGTCGAAGGCGCGGCGCAAGGCCTGCAAGGAACGGACCTCGACCGTTTCGCCCAGACCCGTGCCCACCGGTTGCTCGAACCGAAACTGACCGAAGAGCTGCGTGATGGACGCCACAGCAATGACCCGCGCGGGTCGGTCACGCGTGTTCTCACGCACTACCTGCCCTATCACCTTGACGTGGCCGCGCGCTGGAACCTCGATCTGGTCGCCTATGAAGGTGGCACGCATCTGGTCGGCTTGGGCGAAGTGATGAATGATCCCGACCTGACGGAGCTTTTCGTCGATTTCAACTATTCCGAAGGCATGGGTGCACTCTATTCGGAACTTTTGCAGGGTTGGTATGCAGGTGGTGGCGGGACCTTCGTGCATTACTCGGATATTCGCCGCGCCAATCACTGGGGCAGTTTCGGCGTCTTGCGGCATCTGACAGATGACAACCCGCGCTGGCAGGCCCTGATCCAGTTCGACCCTGAAAAGGTGCATGAATGATCCCTGTCATGTCTGTCCTGATCCCCGCGAATAACGAGGCGCGCTATATCGGCCCCTGTCTGAAAGCGCTTCTCTCGTCGGACCCGGTCGCAGGTCACACAGTGCAGGTGATCGTGATCGCCAATGGCTGCACCGATGACACAGTGGCGATTGCTCGCCGCTTCACTGCGATGGCCGAACCGCGCGGCTGGGCCTTGCGCGTGCTTGATCTGACCGAAGGGGACAAGATCGCAGCCCTAAACGCAGGCGATGATGTCGCGATCGGGCGGTTGCGCGTCTATCTGGATGCTGATGTCATCGTCAGCCCTGCGCTGCTGGCCGAACTTGGCGATGCGCTGGCCGTGGCCCCAGCCCGATATGCCACAGGCACACCGGAAATCACCCCCTCCAGCAGCCTGATCACGCGCCTTTATGGCCGCTTCTGGCAGCGCGTGCCATTCATGCGCAGCGGGGCGCCGGGGTTTGGCATTTATGCCGTCAATGCCGAAGGGCGCAGTCGCTGGGCTGCTTTCCCGGATATCATCTCGGATGACACATTCGTGCGGCTGAATTTCAAACCCTCCGAGCGCGTGCAAGTACGCGCCAGCTATCGCTGGCCGCTGGTGGACGGGCTGCGCAATCTGGTGCGCGTGCGCGGCAGACAGGATGCGGGCGTGCAGGAAGTCATCCGGCTTTATCCGCATTTGCAGCCCAATGAGGGCAAGGCCGAGGCTGACCTGCCCGCCCTGCTGCGCGCAGACCCGGTCGGGTTCCTGATCTACGCGACTGTCGCCGGTTTTGCGCGCATAAGCCGCATGCGCCGGGGCGGCTGGCTGCGCGGGCGTTAGGTCGCAGAGGACGCTTCTCGTCTTTACCACTGGCAGCGGCTACAAAGCCCCAAACCCAGCGCCAAGGTCTGCCCCATGCAAATGCCCCTCCCTGCAACACGCGATCTGGTCCTGATCGGGGGCGGACATACCCATGCATTGGTTCTGCACAAATGGGCCATGACCCCCCTGCCCGGTGCGCGGCTGACGCTGATCACGCCGGATCCGACTGCCCCCTATACTGGCATGCTGCCGGGCCATATCGCGGGGCATTACAGCCGCGCGGCGCTGGAAATTGACATGATCAAGCTCGCAAGGCGGGCCAGCGCGCGGGTCATCCTCGGCCGTGCCGAAGCGCTTGACCCGACGCGGCGCGAAATCCATATCCCCGGCCGCCCGCCAGTGGTCTATGATATCGCCTCGGTCGATATCGGGATCACTTCAGACCTGCCAGCATTGCCGGGTTATTCGGATCACGCTGTCTCGGCCAAGCCGCTCGGGGCCTATGCTGTAGGCTGGCAGGACTGGTTGCAGCGGCTCGAAGCTGGAGCGGTCCAAGCGCAGATCGCGATCATCGGCGCGGGGGTCGCCGGGGTCGAACTGGCGCTGGCCATGGCGCATCGGCTGCACGGACATGCCCCAGAAATCACGCTCATCGATGCAGGCCCGCTCTTGCCCAATATCGGCCAGCAGGCCCGCAAACGGCTGGTCTCGCATCTGGCGCGGGCACAGGTGCGGATCCTCGAACA
>SKSL01000223.1 GCA_007123015.1 Natronohydrobacter sp.
CCCGGACGCAGCTTGTCAAACTCGGACGAATTCTTCGAGGTCAGGATGATATTGCGGTTCGACAGCACCACGCCCTTGGGCTTGCCCGTCGTCCCCGAAGTATAGAGCATGACACAGGTATGATCGAGTGTCAGGGATGCGGTCCGCCGGTCGAGTTCCCCGCCCAAACGGGTTTCAGCCGCGCGGCCCTCACGCATGACATCTTCCAGCCAGTTCATATGGCTGTGGTCGTATTTGCGCATGCCGCGCTTGTCGAGATAGGCGATTTCCTCGATGCAGGTGACTTTCTCCTGCACTTCCAGGACCTTGTCGACCTGTTCCTGATCGCCGCAAATCACGAACCGCGCGCCGCAATGTTCCAGCACATAGGCCATCTCTTCGGCCACTGCGTCCTGATACAGCGGCACTGGAATCGCGCCGACAGATTGCGCAGCCACCATGGACCAGTAAAGCGCAGGTCGATTGCGACCGATGATCGCGACATAATCGCCTTCGCGCATGCCCAAGACCAGAAATCCCAGCGCCATGGCGCGGACCTCGGCTTGCGTGTCGGCCCAGGACCAAGCCTGCCAAATTCCAAATTCCTTCTCGCGGTAAGCTGGCTGCAGACCAAAGCGCTTGGCATTACGTGCAAGCAGCGCTGGAATTGAACATAACTCTCCCAGCGCGGCGCTGGCCGTCTCCGTGGTGGTCACGGCGCTCCTCCCTCTTGGTAGACAGGGAAACGCGTCTCCTTACGCGTGTCCCGAACCTCTGCCTCTATTTGCAACCGCGATTCTTGCCGCAATTTTACCTAATCCTTACGAATTGTAACGGCGCATTTTCTGCCCTTTTCCAGCACGCTGCGGAGCGTTAGCATCCTGATCCGGGGGTAGGATGGCCGTGCAGGATAACACTTATATCAAACTGACAGCCGCCGGGCTGAACATGATTCAGCAGGCCCTGTCGATCTTTGACAGCGATCTGCGGCTTTCGGTCAGCAATCGGCGCTATCAGACCATGTTCGATCTGCCAGACTGGTTGGTGACCCCCGGTGCGGCCTTTGAAGATACGATCCGCTATCTGGTCGCGCGCGGCGAATATGGTACGGTCGAAGAGATCGAAGAGGCCGTGCGCATCCGGGTCGAGGCCGCACGCGCTTTCGTGCCCCATTACATGGAGCGTGAGCGCGCGAATGGGCGCTGGATCAGCGTCGAAGGGGCACCCCTGCCACAGGGTGGCTGGGTCACCGTCTATACTGACATTACGGAAGTGAAATTGCAGGAAAGGCTGTTACAAGCCCATTCCGAAGAATTGAGCAGCGAGGTTCTGGCCCATGCGGAGCGGCTGGCGCAAACCAACCGGGCACTGGCCGCGTCCAATGCGGCACTTGAACAGGCCAAACGCGAATTGACCGAGATGGAAGCACGCACGCGCCTGACCACCGAGATGATGCCCGCCCATATCGCCCATATCGACCGCACCCAGCGCTATACATTTTCTAATCGGCGGCTGTCTTCGGTCTTTCCGGGCCTACCGCAGAATATCGTCGGCCTGAGCGCACAGGACGCGCTGGGACCGGTCTATGCCAAGATCGGGCCCTGGCTGGACCGCGTGCTGGCGGGCGAGAACATGGTGCAGGAATTCACCCATGATGCAAGCGGGCGACGCATCCGACTGGCCCTGACGCCCGATCAGATTGGCGATGGGCCCATCAATGGTATCTATGTCATGTCGATGGATGTGACTGAGGAAGCACAAGCCCGCGCGGCCCTTGCCCAGACGCGCAAGCGCGAATTGGCCGCGCAGCTCTCTTCGGGGCTGGCGCATGATTTCGGCAATCTGCTGACCATCATTCTGGGGCTGCAAGGACAATTGGCGCGGCGCACGGATTTGCCGGAACCGGTACAACAGGCCATACAGTCCACAATTGCCGCCGCCCGACGTGGGGGCGTGCTGCTTGAGCGGATTGCCACCATGTCCGGGGCGCGCGAAATCCGCGCGCAGCCGACCGATCTGGCAGCCCTGCTTGATGACCTGCAACTGATGGCACGTCCCACGCTGCCCGCCGAGATCAGTTTGGATGTGCGCCGCGATGACATGCCGCTGATGATGCTCGATCCTGGCATGGTGCAGGATTGTTTGCTGAACCTGATCCTGAACGCCCGCGATGCGCTGGCCCCAGTCGGCGGCAGGATCACGGTCGCGGCCCGGCGGCTGGGTGAAACCTGGCTGGAACTGACCGTGTCCGACACTGGTGCGGGGTTCAGCCAGGATGCGCTGACCCATGCCATGGACCCGTTCTTCACCACCAAAGGCAGCGCCGGCACAGGGCTGGGTCTGGCGATGGTCTATGACCAGATCACGCTGTCGGGCGGCACTATGCGGCTGGGCAATGTTGCGGCGGGCGGGGCCGAAGTCACATTGCGCCTGCCTTTCAAACCAGCGCCCTTGCGCGCGAGCCCTGCCGCCGGGCTGGCGCTGCTGGTTGAAGACACGGATACGATTCGCGAAACGGTGCGCGAGATGCTGCGCGATCTGGGCCATACAGTGATCGAGGCCACCAGCCATGACGAAGCCCTTGCTTTGCTCGATTTGCCAGAGCTGGGACTGGTGATTTCGGATATCAATCTGGGTCAAGGGGCCTCTGGGCTTGATCTGCTGCGTATCTGCCAAACGCGGGGCTTGCAGCGGTTGCATCTGATGACCGCGCTGCCTGCGGGCGATGCGCTGCACGCTGCGGCGCGGGCTGAATTTCCAGTGCTGTCCAAACCCTTCACATTGCATGATCTGCGCATCGCGCTGGAGGCCCCTGCATGAGCCAGCCCCATATTGCCATTCTCGATGACGAACCGGAAATCCGGCAAGTGCTCTCACATGCCTTGCAGGAAGCAGGGTTTCAGACGTCCAGCTTCGGACGCGCGACAGAATTCGAAGCCGCGTTGCGCCGCATGACGCCCGATGTCTGCCTGGTCGATCTGGGATTGCCGGATCGCGACGGGCTGGCGCTGGTGCATCGTCTGGCGCTGGAATCGGGGGCGACGATCATCATTATCTCGGGGCGCGCGCAGGTGCAGGACCGTGTCACCGGGCTGGAACTGGGCGCAGATGATTACATCGTCAAGCCTTTTGATCCCGCCGAAGTCGTGGCCCGCATCCGCGCGCGGCTGCGCAAACCTGCGCTTCAGCCTGAATCACGCACCAGTCGCGCGGCGTTCAATGGCTGGGTGGCCGAATTCGACCGTTATGTGCTGATCCCGACCACAGGCCCTGAAATCCCCTTCAGCCATGCCGAAGGCGAAGTGTTGCGACTGTTTCTCGAAAGCCCCAAGCGCCTGATCTCGCGCACGCAAATGCTGGATGCGCTGGGCGGTTCAGCGGGCGAGAGTTTCGACCGCGCCATGGATGTGCGGATCTCGCGGCTGCGCACCAAATTGGGCGAAGACCCACGCAACCCGCGCCTGATCAAGACCATCTATGGCGCTGGCTATATCTTTCTGGGCGATGTCAGCTGGGGTTGAACAGTTTACAGACGCCCGCGCCTGCGCCATTATGGCGCGTCTGATCTGTGAACAGAGAGCGAAGATGCGCAAATTTCTGGTGATCCTGGATGACAGCCGCGAATGCCTGAACGCCATGCGCTTCGCGGCGCTGCGCGCCGCGCGCACAGGCGAGCAGGTCCAGATCCTGTCCATTGTGTCGCCCGAGGAGTTTCAGGGCTGGGCCGGGGTGGCCGATCTGATGCGCGCCGAAGCGCGCGAACGAATCGAGGCGCATTATGAGGTCTTCGCGAAATGGATGCGCGACCGGCAAGGAATCAATCCTGAATTGGTGATCCGCGAAGGCGAGCCGGTGGATGAGATTCTTGCGCAGATTTCCGAGGACCCCGAAATCGGGATCCTAGTTCTTGGCGCCGGGACCGAAGGCAATTCGCCTGGGCCCCTGGTCACCCAGCTTGCAAGGAGTTCAGGCAATCTGCCAATTCCGATCACGATCGTTCCAGGCGAATTGTCACGCGACCGGCTGGAAGAAATCGCGAAAGGATGATGCGAGTCGCGCCTTGGCCGTTCGCAATGTAATCCGACCGCCTCCGACGCGCCCTGCCCCTATGCGGATGCCTGCAACATCTTGGCGATTTCATCCTTGAGCTGCATACGCTTGCGCCGCATATCGGTTTCATGCGCTTCTGCGACTGGCTCTACCAAGGTTTCGGCCCGGTGAATCGCGCGATTGACCTCGTGATATTCCTCGGCGAGCCGCGCGAAATGTGCGTCTTCCAGCTTCAATCGGTGGATCAGATCCAGAGCCTGCGGAAATTCCTCGGCCAGTTCATGCGGCGTATGGGACATGACACCTCCTCGTCCTCTATATGTCCGGGCCAGATTACCAGCCTGCGCGCGCTCTGCCTTGATCTGTCACAAATCAACGCGTCGAGCGTATCGCGTTCATTCGCATTCACGCCATACGCTCTCACCTGTTGTTTTCGCATGTCGAACAGCTCGGAACCGGTTACCACTTCCGAGCGACATGCTCTACCGATCCATGTCAATTTCGGCTTCTGCAGTGTCCAGCACCTCATCGCGCACCATATCCGTGCGCGCCTTCACATCGCGCGGATCGCGCCGCTGCTCTGGTGCAGGTGGCAGAGTTTCTCCGCGCAGGGCTTCCGGATTACGCAGCCAGATATCGCGCTGCGCAAACGGAATTTCGATGCCTTCTTCCTTGAACCGCTCAGCGATCTGGTGGCGCAATTCGGTGCGCACAGCCATCCCGAACCCCACATCGCTCAGGATCAGACGCAATTCAAATTCCAGCGCATCCGCGCCGAAATCCATGAAATGGACCTGCGGTTCCGGGTCAATCAGCGCCAGTGGCTCATTCTCACCGATCTCTTTCAGGATCCGCGCCACTTTCCGCGTGTCCGACCCGTAGGCGACCCCCACCGGGATCGAAATCCGGCCCAGAGAGTTATAGCGCGTCCAGTTGGTGACAGTGCCCTGGATCAGTTCAGCATTGGGCACAGTGACATCTGTCCGGTCAAAGGTTTCGATCACTGTCGAGCGCACAGAGATCGTGCGCACGGTCCCCATCGTGCCACCGACTTCGATCCAGTCCCCTTCTGCCACAGGCCGTTCGATCAGCAGGATAACACCCGAGATGAAATTCGAGACGATATTCTGCAGCCCGAACCCGATCCCGACCGACAGCGCCCCGGCCACAATCGCAAGCCCGGACAGATCAATCCCAGCAGTCGAGATCGCCACCAGCGCTGCCACGAATATCCCGATATAGCCTGTGCCCGAGATAATCGCTTTCTGCCCGCCTTTGTCGATCTTGGTCTTGGGCAAAACCGAGCTTTCCAGCCCGCCTTGCAGGATCCGCGTGATCAGATAGCCGATCGAGAAGACCACAATGAAACTGAGAATATTCGTGGGCGAGATTCGCGTTTCACCGATCGCGAACCCTTCGCGCAACATCTGCCAGAATTCCAGCAACTCTGTCGGACGCATGCCCCAGACCAGCGCAAAAGCCGGCAGCGACAAGATCACCAGAAAGAAATTGAACAGCGACGGAAGAAGCGCAGTATCCACATCCGCTTCCGTCTTGGTGATGACGCAATAGATATCCTCGAAAAGCTGCATCAGAAACAGCAAAAGGACAATCACCCCAAGCGACAGTACGGCTGGAAAAAGCATGGCCTGCGCGGCCTGCACATAGCCGATAGCAGCAAAGACAGGTGCCCCAACACTGATGACCATGAGCACCTTGCTCAGGACCATGATCATGCGGTCAAGAAATGCAGGTTCACGATTTTCGTCCGCGCTCAGAACTGTGCCGTGCTGACGCAGAAGCATCCCGATGCGCAGCAGGACAATCCCGATGAAGGCCAGGACCGGGAACGCCAACACGGCATTGGCCGCATCGGAATTGCTCGCGACCGGGAAGAACTCGCGCAGCAGGACCGATACAGCCAGCGCAAGACCAATCATATTCGCCCAGAACCGCCCCTCTCGGCGGCGGGCCGACGGCAATTGCAACGCAGCCGAACGGCTTTCTTCGACCGGAAAGGCCTGCCGCCCGGCCCAGCGTGCCGTGAAATAGGCGATCGCAGCATTTTGCAGACCCGCCGTAATCGCCTCGCTTGCCGTGCCCAGCACCGAGCTGATTTCCAAGGCAACGCTGATCGCGAAAACCGCACTGACAGGGACCGCGATCTGGCTCAGCGACAACAGCCGCGCCAGAATGCGCCGCCCGCGGCGACTGCCACCATCCGACAGCCATGTTGTGACGATCCGCTCGATAAACCGCCGACCGCGCAGCAGCACAAAGCCCGAAACCAGCAGAAGCAGAAGCGCGACCGGCATGTTAGAGCGGAATTCGCGCATGCGGGCCGGGTCATCCACAAGGCTTGTGACCTGTGTGGCCAGAACGAAACTCGTGCCCCAGACTGCATCGACAGCAGCGACCCAATTGATCGGATTGACCGGCGCAGGCCAGAGCGACAACAGCGCTTCTGCATCGCGTTCGCGCAGCTTTGTGTCGATCTGACGAATCAACCCATCTGCGCGACGAAACGCTTCTTGAGCAGCGATGCCCGGCGCTTGCAACGCAGTGAGTTGTTCGGCCAGTTCTGCGCGGCGTTCAGCAATCTCAGGCGCCTCAGTGGCCCCTTCTTCCGGCGGCGGGCCGAGCGCGGCGATCTGTTCGCGCAAATTGGCAATCCGGGACTGGTTCGCATCCTGTGCAGCCAGAAAACCTGTCCGAAACACCACCAATTCAGCGCGCAACTCGGCGAGACGTTCATTGCTGATCGGACGACCATCCAGCGCATCTTCGGCGCGTTGCGCGAAACCTCTCCAGGTGTCGTAATCGGGGGCCGCGGACTGAGACGATCCGGTCTGCTGTGTCGCAGGCCGCGTGTCCTGTGCCAGGAGTGGAGACGCGACAAGACCGAGAGCGCTGATCAATGCCAACGCGAGGGATCGGATCACGAACATGGAATTCCTTCAGGCATCCTCGAAGACAGGGGGAAGCGCGCGCGGCACCTTTGCCAGCCATTCCGGGACCGGCAGCCCTTTGTCTCGCAAAAACTGCGGATTGAACAGTTTCGACTGGTAGCGTGTGCCGTAATCGCACAGGATCGTGATAATCCGATGTCCCGGTCCCATCTCTCGGGCCATGCGGATCGCGCCTGCAACATTGACGCCGGACGAACCGCCAAGGCACAGCCCCTCTTCAGCCAGCAGATCGAAAACAATCGGCAGAGCTTCACTGTCTGGAATCTGAGCGCAAAAATCGGGCGTGAACCCTTCCAGATTGGCCGTGATCCGCCCCTGACCAATGCCTTCGGTGATCGAACTGCCTTCGGATTTCATCTCGCCCGAGGTGTAGAAACTGTAAAGCGCAGCCCCCATCGGATCGGCCAGCCCCATCTTGACCCCTTTGGGCTGCAAAGCCTGCGCTACCCCGGCCAATGTGCCGCCAGATCCCACTGCACAGATGAAACCATCCACCTTGCCATCCGTCTGGCCCCAGATCTCTGGTCCAGTGGTTTCAATATGCGCCTGCCGATTGGCCACATTGTCGAATTGATTGGCCCAGATCGCGCCATTCGGTTCGCTCTCGGCCAGGGCTGCGGCCAGACGCCCGGAATAGCGCACATAGTTATTCGGATTGCGATAGGGTGCAGCCGGGACTTCGACCAGTTCTGCACCCGCAAGCCGCAGCATGTCCTTTTTTTCCTGACTCTGCGTCTCCGGGATCACGATGACAGTGCGAAACCCCATCGAGGCACCGACCAGCGCCAAGCCAATCCCGGTATTGCCCGCTGTCCCTTCGACAATCGTGCCGCCGGGCCGCAGCAGGCCGCGCGCGACCGCGTCGCGAATGATATAAAGTGCGGCACGATCCTTGACGGATTGACCAGGATTGAGAAACTCCGCCTTGCCCAGAATTTCGCAACCAGTGGCCTCGCTGGCCTTGTTCAGGCGGATCAGGGGGGTATTCCCGATCGCCGCGGACAGATTGGCGTGAACGCGCATCTCGACCTCCGATAGTGTCGTCTCGTCCCTGCTACAGCTGATGGCGTGAATCAGCCCACACTCAGCTGATCAGGGCCTAAGCCATGGTCGCGGCTCAGATGTCACCGAACCGCTTCGAAGTCCGCGCGCCCAGCCAAAGACCAAAGGCCACAATCGCCTGTGATGCACCAAAGAACAACGGCTGTACCCCGCCCAACACAGTCAGGCCCTGCGAAAATGCAAGCCCGCCCCAAGCAAGAACCATCAGCGCGGTTATCAGGGTGAGTGACAGAACCAGAACCGAAGCGCGATCCCCCAGCAAGAGCAATACAGCACCGAGTAGCCCCAGCCAGATGGTTACCGTCAGCGCAATCCCGGCCCATTGTGGCATTGCATCAAATAGCCCACCAAGGCCGATCATATCGGGCAATGTGACATAAGCGCTCAGCGCATCATACCGCGCAAAGACATACTCTGTGGCGTGAAACGCAAACCAGAAAAGACCTGTAAGACCGAAAAGCGTGGCCAGAAAACTGCGCCGTTTGACTGCGGACATGGGTTACTCCCTCTTTGCGCCAGATTGCCCTGCGCAACGCAGACTGTCCAGCCCTCGCGCTCGCGGAAAATGCGCAAGATCGGGGAAAAGAAAACGCCCTGCTTCCCGCAGGGCGTTTTCTTTGGCAGGGGCGCTCGGGATCAGGCCGCGAAAAGCATCCGCGCTTCATGCGCCTTCAGGGTCATGCGTGCTGCGCGGAAAGCCCGCTGCCCGGATTCCTGGGCCAATTCCGGAAACAAGGCGAAAACCTCGTCGCGCTGATCGGCACCCAGACCGTCGAGAGAATAATCGGCAGGCTGGAAGCTTTCACTCCAGAGTCCGTCGCCAAGCACGATTTGATGGGTGTCAAACATGATATGCACATAAGTGACCGGTTGCGTATCGCGTTCTATACCGGGCTGTCCCACCAGATGCCCGGCCGGAACCAATACTTCTTTCTCGCCGAAAAGCAGTTCGGCACGCGGACCGCAGATCAGAACGCGATGTGATGGCGAAACGCGGGTATCGACCTCTGGCGTATTCAAACCCAGTGAACCGGCCCGCAGCAGGACCGCACGGTAGTCTGCCTGCGCCTGCAGCTCTTCTGGGGTGATTGTGCGCTGCCCCACCCAAGCCAGCGGAACATATCCACGGTCGCGCGTCAGGACCAGATCGCC
>SKSL01000280.1 GCA_007123015.1 Natronohydrobacter sp.
CGGAAGTCACCGAAATACTTGGTGATCGCAGCGGTCAGCGTGGTCTTGCCGTGGTCAACATGGCCAATCGTGCCGATGTTCACATGCGGTTTGTTGCGTTCAAACTTTTGCTTTGCCATTTGTATCGGCACCCTCTGTTAAATCGCCGCAACACGCGGCCTGTGAAGACACGCGCGGCATGTATCCAGCTTGCGCGGGAAAATCAAGCACGCTTTGGCCAGTGCCAGGCGGGGCCTCTCAGCTTTCGGCTGCAGGGTCTGCTTCCGCTTCGCCCGGGACCGCGTCGGCTACGGGGTCGGGCTTTGGCGGGAACCATTCAGGATTCGCAGCCAGCCAGTTTTCGATAGCAAGAACAGCATTTTGCGACAGATTCTGCATCTGTTGTTCCGCCGATTGCGTCAGCCCGGAGCTGACCAGAGTCTCGCCTGACGGGCTTTCCAGCACTGTGATGCGATGCGGGCGCTCATTGACCTTGCCGCCTTCAGCATCGTTCCAGAGTGTCACACCAAGGATCAGCGCCGATTGCGGGGCCGCGACGACAGGAATCCCCGGCATCGCCAGAATATAGCCGTCCACCGAAACACCCAGATGATAGAGCGTATCCCCATCATAGCGCGAGAACCGCCGACGCATTTCTTCGGTCAGCACTTCTTGCCACTGCTCAGGCTCGACCCGTCGCGAGGCCGGCCCGACAGTGGCATTGTCCGCCACGACAATAGCATGCGCCAGGAAGAAATCGCCGAGTTCGCCACGTTCTTCGCGCAATTCGCGTCCACTGGCGCAGGCCGACACGGCCAAGGCTGTCAGAATAGCGAGCCCCGCACGCGGGACAGGGATAAACGGGATCATCGTCACCTCTTGACCTGTGGCATGTGCTCTTGCTAGCCGATCGGCCCTGAAAGGGCAAATCACGCCCGTTCAGCCAAAGCGATTGTCGCGCGGAAACCCGCGCGGGGCCATGCGCCCGGAGCTGGCGCGCTTGCCCAGCCATTCGGTCAGATCGCCTTCATGCCGCGTCCGGCCAGCCGGGTCTTTCCAGGCCAGCCCTTCGGCCAGAGTGATGGTGGTCAGATCCGACAATCCCCCATCCTTGTAAGATTGCAACCTGACCCCTTTGCCGCGGCCCATTTCCGGCAGCTCAGACAGCGGAAAGACCAGCAATTTGCGGTTTTCGCCGACAACAGCCAGATGATCGCCTGCGACCTTGCGGCAGATCAGGGCGCGCACACCGGTCTTGAGGTTCAGGACCTGCTTGCCGCTCCGCGTCTGCGCGATGATCTCATCGCTGGGCACAAGAAAGCCATCGCCCGCACTGGAGGCCACGACCAGTTTCAGCCCGGGTTGATGCGTGAACAGATCGACGATTTCGGCCTCATTCGGCAAGTCGATCATCAGCCGCACAGGTTCGCCCATGCCACGCCCGCCGGGCAGGTTCGCGCCCAGAAGCGTGTAAAAGCGACCATTCGAACCGAAGAGCACGATCTTATCCGTGGTCTCGGCATGGAAGGCGAAACGGCCTTCATCGCCATCCTTGAACTTGAACGCCTGATCGAGCGCCAGATGGCCCTTCATCGCCCGGATCCAGCCCATTTTCGAACAGACGACCGTGATCGGCTCGCGCTCGATCATGGCTTCCATCGGCACATCCTCGACTTCGCCGGCTTCGGCGAAATCCGTGCGGCGGCGGCCCAGATCAGTGTTCTTGCCGAAATCGCGCTGCACATCGCGCAGCTGGCTGCCGATGCGCGCCCATTGCAGCTTTTCCGAAGCCAATAAATCTTCGAGCCCCGCGCGCTCTTCCAGAAGCGCGTCACGCTCTTTGCGCAGTTCCAGCTCTTCCAGCCGCCGCAGACTGCGCAGCCGCATGTTCAGGATCGCTTCCGCCTGCACTTCGGTCAACTCGCCCTCGCCCGGCGCGGGGGGCAGATAGTCCTTTTCCGATGTGGCGCGCGGGAATGTGCCGCCCCAGGTTTCGCGCATCAGCGCGTCGCGCGGGGCGTCGTCATAGCGGATGATGTCGATTACGCGATCAAGGTTCAGGTAGGCAATGATGAAGCCCTCAAGGACTTCCAGCCGGTGGTCGATCTTGGCCAAGCGGTGGCGCGCGCGACGCTGCAGCACGTCACGGCGATGGTCGAGAAAGGCGCGCAGCACTTCGCGCAGCCCGCAGACGCGCGGGGTCAGCCCGTCGATCAGAACATTCATGTTCAGGCTGAAGCGCGTTTCCAGATCGGAATTCTTGAACAGCATCCCCATCAGCAGGTCCGGGTCCACGCTGCGTGATTTGGGTTCCAGAATGATGCGGACATCATCGGCGGATTCGTCGCGCACATCGGCCAGGATCGGCACTTTGCGGGTCTGGATCACTTCGGCCAGTTTTTCGATCAGGCGCGATTTCGGCACCTGATACGGAATTTCGGTGACAACAATCTGCCACTGACCACGGCCCAGATCCTCGATCTGCCAGCGCGCCCGCAGCCGGAACGCACCGCGCCCGGTCTGATAGGCGGTCAGGATCGCATCGCGGGGTTCCACGACCACGCCGCCAGTGGGGAAATCGGGACCGGGGATCAGCTTGATCAGGTCATCATCGGGCAATTCAGGATCGGCGATAAGCGCCAGACAGCCCTCAACCAGTTCATCAAGGTTATGCGGCGGGATATTGGTCGCCATGCCGACTGCGATTCCGCTGGCACCATTGGCCAGAAGATTGGGGAAGGCTGCGGGCAACACCACTGGCTCTTCCAGCGTGCCATCATAATTGGGGCGGAAATCGGCCGCATTCTCGGCCAGCCCTTCGAGCAGCGCCTCGGCGGCTTTGGTCATGCGCGCCTCAGTATAGCGCGCGGCGGCAGGGTTATCGCCGTCGATATTGCCGAAATTGCCCTGACCATCGACCAGCGGGTAGCGCACATTGAAATCCTGCGCGAGCCGCGCCATCGCGTCATAGATCGCAGCATCGCCATGGGGATGGTAATTGCCCATCACATCGCCCGTGATCTTGGCGGATTTCCGGAAGCCACCATTAGAGGCCAGCTTCAATTCGCGCATCGCAAACAGGATCCGGCGATGCACGGGCTTCAACCCATCGCGCGCATCGGGCAGTGCGCGATGCATGATGGTCGAAAGCGCATATTGCAAATAGCGTGACCCGAGGGCGCGGCGCAGCGGTTCGGAAACCGGTGCGGTCAGATCAGGGGTCGCGTCATCATCTTGTGCCATCCCTCACGCATAACCCCAGAGATGGGTTTCGTCCAGTGGTGATTGTCACAGCAAGGTGTTGCCGATGCGCATAATCACGCTTGCTCAAGCTCGGAATGCGCGCCTAACCTCGCCCCTGTTCTCTCATGCCGAAAGGGTCTGATCATGCGTGTTGTCTCTGTCCTGCTTGGGGCCTGTGTGGCCCTGCCCGCCTCTGCGCTCGCGGATGTGCAGATCCGGGGCGTCACGCTGTCGACAGCCGGGCTTGCGATGATCGAGGCTGAGGGGCTCTTGAGCGCCGAAGGGCTGCGCGTGCGTGTGCGTCGCGCGGATATTGACGATTTCCTGAAATCGCTGCGCCTGTCGGACCCGGGCGACGGGGTGCCGATGCTGACATTTGCAGGTCCGGGCGCAGTGCAGGACAGGTTCGATGCCCTGCCCTTTGGCGCAGATGCGCTGCGTGATCTGGCTGCCCTTGTCGACACGATGATCGGCGCCCCAGTGCGCGCTGAGCGGCATGGCCGGCAGCTGGAGGGCGCTGTGATGGGCACGCGCGCGATCCCCTGCGCCTCTGGGGCATATGGCGGGTGCACTGCCCTGACACTCCAAGATGCTGACGGGCAGTTGCGCCAGATCCTTTTGGACGAGGCGTTGGAACTGAGTTTCCTTGACGCGGCCGACCGTGACGCGATCGAGCTGGGGTTGGAAACCTTGCGCAGGGATGCACGCGCCCGGATGCTGGATTTGCAACTGACCAGCAGCGATGACAGCCCGCGTGATGTCACTCTGGGCTGGCTGCAACCTGCGCCGATCTGGAAAACCGCGTGGCGCGCGGAAGACGGGCCCGACGGCATGACGCTGACCGGTTGGGCTGTGGTCGAGAATACCACCGGGCAGGACTGGGAGGATGTGTCCGTGACGCTCGCAACTGGGGCCACGCGCGCAGTGCAGGCGCAGCTTTATGACCGTGTGCAGCCGCAGCGTGACGCCGCCGCGCCCCCTGTGCTGGCGGCTCCGATGGCGCGTAGTGCGGATCAGATGATGGACATGGCGATGGAAATCGCCCCCGCCGCAATGGATGAAAGCGCGGCCTTTTCGCGCTATACATTGTCAACACCTGTCAGCCTGCGGGCCGGTGAAATGATCTCACTGCCATTTCTGCGCGAGACATTGGAAGAGGCGCGACTGACGCTGTATCGCGGGGGCAGCCTGGATCCACATCCGCTGCTGGCTGTCGAATTCACCAACCCCCTGCCCTTGCGCCTGCCTGCAGGTGTGGTCACAGTATATGAGCGCGGGCGCGGACATGCGGGCGATGCAATGATGCCCGAACTGGTGCCCGGCGCAGTCGAGATCATCGAATTTGCACGCGACACAGCGCTGCAGGTGCGCGAAGCCGTTGCTGAAAGCATCCGCGTGGAAACAGCGCGGATCGTTGACGGTGTGCTGGTGACCGAGGACCGGGTCGAACGGCGCAGCACCTACCGGATCGAAGGCGCACCGGATCGGGCGACCGTGCTGACCATCGCCCATCCACGACGGGAGGGATGGGAGCTGCTGACCGAAGGCGGGCAGGAAGGGCTGGATACCACGCGCTTCACAGTCGATGTGCCCAACAGTGAGATTACCAGCTTTGAGCTGCGCGAGGCGCGGCTGATCGAGCACCGCGTGGCGCTTCTGTCGCTGGATGTCGAGACGCTGGCTTCTTGGTCGGCGCGGGTTGAGATCGACGAGATCCGCGAGACCTTGGCGACATTACAGGGGTTGCGCGCGCAGGAAGCCAATCTGCGCCGGGAAGTTGCGCAGCTGGAGGTTCACGAAGACGCCCTGATCGCGGATCAAGCGCGACTGGTCGGACTGATCGTGCAACTTGGCGATGACAGCGCTGCCACCCGGTCGCGGCGGGCGCGTGTTGATGAAATCGATACGGAAATCGCCGCGACCCGGGCTGAGCGCCGCGCGGCAGAAGCGCGGCTGAGCGCGATTGATCTTGAACTGAGGGCAGTGTTGCGCTGAGCGGTGCGTAAGGTGCGTGCTGAGCACGCACCCTACCCGAAGTCACGACCCTTTGGCTTCCAGCGCATCGATCCGCGCTTTCAGCAGGTCGTTTTCCTCGCGCGCCTTCTGCGCCATGGCACGCACGGCATCAAACTCTTCGCGCGTGACGAAATCGCGATCTGCAAGCCAGCGGTCCATCATGCTTTTCATCGCTGTCTCTGCCTCGGTCCGCGCGCCCTGCGCGACCCCCATGGCATTGGTCATCAGTTGCGACACATCATCCAGTAAACGGTTGCGAGTTTGCATGGGCAGTCCCTTTGCGAAGCGGTTTCCTCTTATATGTGACGCTACGCGCGAAATCTCAAGGTTGACTTCCCCACACCCCCCGCGCCAGACAGTCGCAACGCTTGCCAAGGGCCTGTCCGCATGACTCCATTCGCTATCCTTTTCCCTGATCTCAGCCCCGAAATCTTCTCGATCGAGATCGGCAGTTTCAGCTTCGCGCTGCGCTGGTATGCTCTGGCCTATATCGCGGGTTTCCTGCTGGGCTGGTGGATCATCATGGGTCTGATGAAGCGCCCGGCACTCTGGCCCGCAGAGCGCGCCCCGATGGCACCCGGAAAGGTCGAGGGGCTTCTGACCTATGTCATTCTGGGGGTCATCCTCGGGGGGCGGTTGGGCTTCGTGCTGTTTTACCAGCCCGCCTATTATCTGGCGCATCCCAGTGAGATCCTGCGCATCTGGGAAGGTGGCATGTCCTTTCATGGCGGTTTTGCCGGGGTCATTGTCGCCGGGATGATCTTCTGCCGCCGTCACGCTGTACCGCCCTTGCAGATCGCAGATGCCATGGCCCTGGTTGCCCCCATCGGCATCGGACTGGGCCGCGTCGCGAATTTCATCAATGCCGAACTGTGGGGCCGTCCGACATTGCAGCCCTGGGGTGTGGTCTTTCCCGGCCCGCAGGCGCAAGCCTGCCCGTGGGACTGGCCTATGCCCTTCTGCGCACGCCATCCCACACAACTCTATGAGGCCGCGCTCGAAGGTCTGCTACTCTTCGTGCTGCTCGCATGGCTGGTCTGGCGGCGCGGCTGGTTGAAACAGCCCGGTGCCATCACTGCGGTCTTTGTTGCAGGCTATGGGCTGGGCCGCTTCCTTGTCGAATTCTTCCGCCAGCCAGATGCGCAATTCGTCACGCTAGCCAATCCGATGGGCCATGTGGTCAGCCTTGGACCGCTGGGGCTGACCATGGGGCAGATGCTGTCCCTGCCGATGATCCTTGTCGGGCTGGGGCTGCTTTTCCGGCGCAGGCGCGCATGAGTGCATTGCGCGATATCCTGCAGCGCCGGATCGCGCTTGAGGGGCCCATGAGCGTGGCCGAATACATGACGCTTTGCCTGCTGCACCCGGAACATGGCTATTACATCACTCAGGACCCCCTGGGCCATAAAGGCGATTTCACCACCGCCCCTGAAATCAGCCAGATGTTCGGCGAGTTGCTGGGCCTGTGGTGCGCGCAGGTCTGGATGGATCAGGGCCGTCCTGCGCCATTCACTCTGGCCGAACTCGGCCCCGGGCGCGGCACGCTGATGGCGGATTTGCTGCGCGCCACGCGTCAGGTGCCGGGATTTCACGCAGCGCTGCGGCTGCATCTGGTTGAAGCCTCGCCTGTGCTGCGCGCAGCACAAGCCGAGCGCCTGGCACAGGTTGCGCCTGTCTTCCATGACAGCGTCACCGATCTGCCTGATCAGCCCCTGTTCCTGATCGCCAATGAATTTTTCGATGCCCTGCCCGTGCGCCAGTTCCAGCGCAAGGGCACAGGCTGGGCCGAGCGCATGATCGGGTTGCGTGATGGGGAGCTTGCCATCGGGCTGGGCCAGCCTGCGCCGCTGACTGCGCTGGCGCACCGGCTGGAAGACACGACCGAAGACCAGATCGTCGAGACCTGCGCCCCGGCCCGCGCTGTGATGGAAGCCATGGCTGCGCGCATTGGTACATATGGCGGCGCAGCGCTGATCGTTGATTATGGTGACTGGCGCAGCCGGGGCGATACGCTGCAAGCGCTGCGCCGGCATGCGTATGACGACCCGCTTGCCCATCCCGGCGCGGCTGATTTGACGGCGCATGTCGATTTCGAAGCGCTCGCCGAAGCCGCAGCCCCCTTGCGCGCGGCGCCGCTGACCCCGCAAGGCGTGTTTCTGGACCAGCTTGGGCTGGCTGTTCGCGCCAAGATGCTTGCCCAAGCACTGACCGGAGCGGCGCTCGAAAACCATCTGGCTGCATATCGGCGCTTGACGCATCCTCAGGAAATGGGACAGTTGTTCAAGGTTCTTGGCCTTGCGCCAGATCAGACCCCAGAGCTGCCCGGATTCACGTGATGACCCTCGAGATCCTGACCGCTGATACTCTGTTTCCCCTGCGTCATGGGTTCTTTACCCGGCGCGGCGGAGCGTCTTCGGGGATTTTCAGCGGTCTGAATTGCGGTCCGGGCTCTTCAGACCAATCAGACACTGTCCGCATGAACCGCGCGCGCGTGGCAAATGCGATGGAGGTCGCCCCGGAGGCGCTGATCACTGTGCATCAGACTCATTCGTCAGATGTGATCACGCTTGACGCTCCGCTTTCGATAGAAGCCCCGCGCCCGGAAGCAGATGCCATGGTCACGGATCGGCCCGGGCTTGCCTTGGCGATTCTGACGGCGGATTGTCAGCCCGTGCTCTTTGCTGATCCTGATGCAGGTGTGATCGGGGCGGCGCATGCAGGCTGGCGCGGCGCGCTTGGGGGCGTGCTGGAAAACACGATTGACGCCATGGAAGCCCTTGGTGCCGCGCGCGCGCGCATCCGCGCTGTGATCGGTCCCTGCATCAGCCAGAGCGCGTATGAGGTCGGGCAGGAGTTCATTGAAACCTTCATGGATGAAGACCCCGATCATGCGCGATTTTTCGTCAATGGAACAGGCGACAAATACCAGTTTGATCTGGTCGGGTTTGGCCTGAACCGGCTGCGCGGTGCTGGTATTTCGCAGGCGCAGTGGATCGGTGCCTGCACCTATGCTGATCCTGACCGCTTCTATTCCTATCGCCGGTCCGTCCACCAGCACGAAGTCGATTACGGGCGGCTGATCTCGGTGATCCGGCTTTGACACCGGACCTGCGGCTGCCCGATTCCTTCATGAAAACACCGTCTAATTGCTGAGATTTCGACGCAGTCCTGCCCGATTGTTCCATACAGTCTGAAGTTACCGCATAGCCCGGAAACAGGAAGGATCACCATGTCGACAAGACCCAATCAGCGCTGGATCGCGTCCATCGTTGCTGCATCTTCCAAAGGGGTCCCCCCGCTGCCCTGGGAACGGTCGGCAAAGCTGTCCCGGCGTCTGAACCGCGCGGCTGTGGCAACCAGAACCCCTGATCAGATCGACCCTGAGTTAAGCAAATTTTCAAACGCCCATGCAAGTATTGTGGCGTAATGAGTGATTGCGTAACAAGTTGTTTTTAAATGGTATCGGGCGCTCATTCTGAGCGCCCTTTTTCATATGTGTCTTGTGATCAGGCCGCGTTGGCTTCGACAAGATGACCCGAACGGGCCTCTGTCGTGATCGCAATCTGGCGCGGCTTCAGCGCTTCGGGCAATTCACGCACAAGATCGATATGCAGCATCCCGTCAGCATGTCGTGCACCGTTCACACGCACATGATCAGCCAGATGGAACCGCCGCTCGAAGGCGCGTGTGGCAATCCCGCGATGCAGATATTCGCGCGATGTGTCATCTTCCGACGACCGGCCTGCGACCAGAAGAGCGTTTTCCTTGACTTCGACGCTCAGATCATCCGCGGCGAAGCCCGCAACCGCGATCGAAATGCGATACGCATTCTCGGCTGTTTTCTCGATGTTATAGGGGGGATAGCTGGGCGCCTGCACATCGGCAGACAGAACGCGGTCCAACATGTCGGCCATACGGTCAAACCCGATAGAGGCCCGGTAAAGTGGTGTAGGATCGAAACGACGCATGAGCATCCTCCTTTGCGAAGCGATACAGGTGTCACGCCTTCCATCGCGGACAGGCGCGGTTTGATCAGTCACGGGTCCATCTTGGCCCCCGGACAGCGCCGATTTGGGAAGTGAGTCAGCCCTCGTCAAGAGGGGCGCATGCACAAAATCACGGGCGCAGGAAGCGCGCGCCACCCCCGGCGCTCATGCTGCGCGCAGTGCTGCTTTCGGCTTCAGGGGCCTGAATGAAGCGACGGTCGCGCGCGGCAAGTGCGGCGCGCAATTCATCGAGTCGTGGTCCCAGCGAAACCCCAAGCGAGACATCATGCACAACACCGCCCAAACTGCCTGTGCCCATGGCCGAGACGACCGACACGATATGCGCCCGCCCCTGTGACAGACGGAACACGGGCGCGCCCGAGGATCCGAAATCCACACTGCAGGTCATCATCAACACACCGCTGCGATCACGCTCAAGCACCTGGCAGCGCTCTTGCAAAGCCGGGGCCTGCAAGCGCCCACGCGCGTAAGACACCACGCCCACCTGATCGCCACGACGCGGCTCTGACCAGACATCGAACGGGGTCACGCCCCTGTTGCGGATGGGGTGGGTCAGTTCCAGCAGCGCCAGGTCATGCGAGACATTGTCAAGCCCGGTCCCGGCGCGCGGATCATAGCGCGGATGCACCACCGAGCGCAGCACACGCCCTTCTGCAGCGGCGCGCCCATTGCGAAAGCCTGCGCGAAACAGAAGCTCATCATCGCGGGCGCGCAGATGCGTGTCGCGGTCAAACAGGCAATGCGCTGCGGTCAGCACCAGCCGCTCCGAAATCAACGCCCCTGTGCAATGACCGCGCTGGCCGATATCGATGCGACCAACCCCTTCCCATCCCTGCACCTGAAGGCCCGATTCCAGCATCTCCAGCGGTTTGTCCTGCGCGGCAAGCGGCAGGGACAGGCCAAAAGACAGGCAAAGGGCGATCACAAGGCGCAGGGTCATGCGGGGCTCCATCTGGCAACCTTAGTCGGTTAGCCCCGCATTCGGGCAGGAAAATGGCAGATCAGCGCAAGATCGGGACAGCCAGTTGCCCGTCGCGTTCCAGCGCAGGAGGGCGCGGCCCGCCTGTGGCCCAGTCCAGCAATTCGACTGTGTGCACGACCGGCACATCCGTGCCTGATCCGATCTGCATCATGCAGCCGATATTGCCCGCTGCGATCACATCCGGCGCTTTGGCTTCGAGTGTCTGGACCTTGCGCGCTTTCAACTGCTTCGAGATCTCGGGCTGCATCAGATTGTAAGTGCCCGCAGAGCCACAGCAGAGATGACTGTCTTTTGGCTCGACCACTTCGAAGCCTGCGCGCTTGAGCAAGTCTTTGGGATAGGTCTTGATCTGCTGGCCATGCTGCAGCGAACAAGCTGCGTGATAGGCGACCTTGAGCGGTTGCTTCGCACCTTGTGGCAGATCGAGCTTCATCAGGACTTCGCTGACATCCATCGCGATTGCAGCGACAGCCTTGGCTTCCTCGGCCAGTTTTTCATTGCGGAACATATGGCCGTAATCCTTGACCGTGGTCCCGCAGCCGCTGGTATTGATCACGACAGCATCCAGCCCCTCTCCTTGCATTTCATGCCACCAGGCGCGGATATTCTTCGCCGCTGTGGCATGGCTCTCGGCAGTCTTGCCCATGTGGTGGGTCAGCGCCCCGCAACACCCCTGCCCTTCGGCAATCACCACCTCTGCCCCCAGACGGGTCAGCAGCCGGATCGTGGCGTCATTGATATCCGTGTTCAGCGCGCGCTGCGCACAGCCTGTCATCAGCGCGACCCGCATCTTGCGCGGCCCTTGCGCCGGGAAAACCTGCGGATCGTCATTGCGGCTGACCGGTGGGATCTGTTTCGGGGCCATTTCCAGCATGGCACGCAGACGCGCATCCGGCATCAGGCCCGCGAAAGGCCGCCCGATCTTTGCGCCGAGTAGCGCCAGCCGGAACCGCGTTGGATAGGGCAGGATCTGCGCCAGCGTCCAGCGCAGCACGCGCTCGAACATGGGCCGCTGATAGGTCTGTTCGATATATTCGCGCGCATGATCGACCAGATGCATGTAATGCACGCCCGAGGGGCAAGTCGTCATGCAGGCCAGACAGGACAGGCACCGGTCAATATGCTTGACGGTCTTTTCATCTGCCGGGCGGCCCTTTTCCAGCATATCCTTGATCAGGTAAATCCGCCCGCGCGGGCTGTCCAATTCATCGCCCAGCACCTGATAGGTCGGGCATGTGGCCGTGCAGAAGCCGCAATGTACACAAGTGCGCAGGATTTCATTCGAACGCGCGGTGGCCGCGTCCTGAAGCTGGGTTTCGGTGAAATGTGTCTGCATGTTGCTTATCCCATCAAGCCGGGGTTCAATATCCCGCGCGGGTCGAACTTCGCCCGCAAGCCCGCACTCAGCGCCGCTATCGGGGCCGCTTCGGGCTGAAACACAGGCAGGCTTGCGCGCGTCGCCTCAGAGGCGCGGATCAGCGTCGCATGCCCGTCGAACTGACCCAAACGGGCGCGCAGATCCGTGCCCTCGGGCACCAGCGCCCAGATCAGCCCGCCGCCCCAATCCAGCAGCACCGGGCAATCCATCCGCGCGACAAGTTCGGGCGCGCGCGATGGCCGGGTCGAGACCCGCCACACATCGCCCGCGCGCCCGACAAAACCGGTCACATCTCTCAACCCGGCCCAAAGCTCGCGGCTCGCCTCTCCCTCGATCCGGCTCCAATCGCCACCAAGTGCAGCTTCCAGCGCGCCCAGCCGATATCTGACCTGTTCCGAAAACCCTTCGATCCGCAGCGCAACGCGTCCGGCCTCGTCCCGGGCAGCCCCGTTCACCTCATAGGGTGTGCCCAAGGCGCGGCTCATCAGATCGACGGCCTGCGGCACGTCCAACGCATCGCTGATCAGCGTTGCCTGGGCGTCTGGCACAGGCAACAGCTTGAAGGAACATTCGCTCAAAACGCCCAAAGTGCCCCAGCTTCCCGCCATCAGCTTGACCAGATCATAGCCGGTGACATTCTTCATCACCCGGCCACCATTCTTGATGACCGCTCCCGCCCCATCGACGAAGCGCACTCCGATCAGACTGTCCCGACAGGCCCCGGTCTGCACCCGGCGCGGGCCCGACGCATTGGCCGCCACCATCCCGCCCACAGTCGGCGCACCCTGCCCTCCCAGCAGCGCGCGTGTGTCCATCGGCTCGAACGGCAGGCGCTGGCCTTCAGCAGCGAGGGCAGCCTCAACCTTGGCCAGTGGCGTGCCTGCCTGCACGACAAGTGTCAATGCGCCGGGGTCATACAACGTGATTCCGTCAAGCCCCCCGGTTTCAAGCAGCTCCCCCGCGACTGGATTGCCCACATCGCGCGTGCGCCCGCCTGCCACACGCAACGGACCCTGCGCCGCACGGATCGCCTCCGCGAGGTCAGCCTCACTCTCAGGGCGCATCAGCAGCCCTCCTTCTTTCAGCCTTGTTCAAATATCCTGGGGGTGAAACCAGACCCTTGGGGCTGGTGAGGGGGCGAAGCCCCCTTTACGCCGCCCGCCGCGCAGCACTCGCGTCCAGCGGGAAGACCTTGGCTGGATTGAGCAACCAGCGCGGATCGAACACATCCTTCACCCGCATCTGCGCTTCCAGATCTGCCGTGCTGAATTGCACTGACATCAGATCGCGCTTCTCGATCCCCACCCCATGCTCACCGGTCAGACAGCCGCCCGCCTCGACACAAAGCGTCAGGATCGCAGCGCCAAAGGCTTCGCATTTCTCCAGATCACCGGGCTTATTGGCATCAAACAGGATCAGCGGGTGCATGTTCCCGTCGCCTGCATGGAACACATTGGCCACGTCCAGACCGTATTCCTTCGACATCTCACCAATCCGGCGCAGCACGAACGGCAACGAGGACACCGGGATCGTCCCATCAAGGCACATATAGTCATTGATCTGCCCCATCGCACCGAAGGCTGATTTCCGCCCGAGCCAGATCTTCTTGCTCTCTTCCTCGGACTGGCTTTCGCGCAGCTCGACCGGGTTATGGCGGCGCGCGATCTGGCTGATCAGGCCCAGCTGTTCCGTGATCTCTGCCTCGGATCCCTCGACTTCGATGATCAGAAGCGCCTCACATTCCGGATAGCCTGCCTTGGCGAAATCCTCGCAGGCGCGGATGCATGGGCGGTCCATGAATTCGATCGCCACCGGCAGGACGCCCGCCTTGATGATATCGGATACGCAAGCACCCGCAACTTCGTTGCTGTCAAAGGCGATCAGGACGGGTCGGGCGCCTTCGGGCTTGGGCAGGATGCGCAAGGTGGCCTCGGTCACGACGCCAAGCTGGCCCTCGGATCCGCAGATCACGCCCAGCAGGTCATAGCCTGCTGCATCGGCATGGGCACCACCGATTTCGACAATCGTTCCATCCATCTGAACCATGATCACGCCAAGCAGATTGTTCGTCGTCACACCGTATTTCAGACAATGCGCCCCGCCCGAATTCATCGCGATATTGCCCGCAATCGCGCAGGCCAACTGGCTCGACGGGTCGGGGGCATAGAAAAAGCCATCGCTTTCCACTTCGCCAGTGACCGAGAGGTTGGTCATGCCCGTTTGCACCCGGATGATGCGGTCGGCGGTATTCACCTCCAGCACGTCGCGCAGGCGCGCAACGCCCAGAATGATGCTGTCTTCAGTGGGCAACGAGCCCCCGGCCAGCGAAGTCCCCGCCCCGCGCGGCACCACCTTGACGCCTTCTTCGTGGCAGATACGCAAGATCGTCGCGACTTCTTCTGTCGAAGATGGCAGCGTCACCGCCATCGGAATGCAGCGATAGACGGTCAGCGCGTCGCATTCATAGGCCCGGCATTCGGCTTCATCAGTGATCAGGGCCGCAGGCGGCAAGGCCGCATCAAGCCGCGCCAGGATACGGGCGCGCTTTTCCAAGATTGCGGAACTGGGTTGGGGCATTTCCATCTGTGATCCTCCCTGATCGCGCGAATTGGTAAAATAATATTACCAATTATGGGAAAAGCAAGTGTTTTATGTTAGGGTGCCAAAATAACAAGGAAAAAGCGCGGCCAGAATGCTCTGGACGCGCTTGTAATCCGTGCCATCGGCAAGCCGGAAGGACCTGCGCCTGCAAGAGTGACATGGCAATGGCGTCCGCAGGGGGGTCAATCCCCCCAAGGACGCCCCTCCCCTTACTCGGCGGCCAGCGGGGCCTGATCGACCAGACCCACAATATCCATCATGATCTGATTGAGCTGGAAATCCTTGGGCGTATAGACCTGCGCAATCCCCATGGCCCGCAAACGCACGGCAT
Organism: Natronohydrobacter sp.; assembly: GCA_007123015.1. GTDB lineage: Bacteria > Pseudomonadota > Alphaproteobacteria > Rhodobacterales > Rhodobacteraceae > Roseinatronobacter. The sequence continues at coordinate 14,538 of SKSL01000280.1, forward strand.
CCTCTTCGGGGATGATCCCTCCCACGATCACTGGCACATGGCCCAGACCCTCTGCGCGCAACAGCTGGACCAACTCTTCCATCAGCGGAATATGCGAGCCCGACAGGATCGACAGTCCCACCACATGCGCATCCTGATCGCGCACCGCCGCCACGATCTCGGCCGGGGTCAGGCGAATCCCTTCATAATGGATATCCATCCCGCAATCGCGCGCCCGTGCCGCGATCTGTTCGGCCCCGTTGGAATGCCCGTCCAGGCCCGGCTTTCCGACCACGAATTTCAACCGCCGCCCCAGCTTGGCGCTGACCGCATCCACAGCTTCGCGCACCGGGTCCAGCCCTTCGGTCCGGTTCGAGGGCGCGCGGCTCACGCCCGTCGGCCCGCGATACTGCCCGAATGCCGCGCGCACTGTCTCGCCCCATTCCCCTGTTGTCGCGCCCGCTTTCGCAGCCGCGATCGAGGCGGGCATGACATTCACGCCTGAGCGCGCCGCATCGCGCAGATCGGCCAGCGCCTGCCTGACCGCGGCTTCATCCCGCGATGCGCGCCAGGCTTCCAGCCGCGCGATCTGATCGGCTTCGGCTTCGGGATCGCAGACCATGATCGCATCTTCGCCCGTGGTCAGCGGTGAGGGTTCGGTCGTGGTGAATTTATTCACCCCCACCACCACAGTCTCGCCCGATTCAATGCCGGTGATGCGTTCGGCATTCGCCTCGACCAGCCGCGATTTCATGTATTCGATGGCCTTCACGGCCCCGCCCATATCGTCGATCCGCGCCAGTTCCTCGCGCGCGCCTTCCATCAGTTCGGCCACCTTGCGATCCACCGCCGGGTTATTGTCGAACAGATCATCGAATTCCAGAAGATCCGTCTCATAGGCCAGCACTTGCTGCAGGCGCAGCGACCATTGCTGATCCCAGGGGCGCGGCAGGCCAAGCGCCTCATTCCAGGCTGGAAGTTGCAACGCGCGGCAGCGGGCTTTCTTGGACAGGGTAACCGCCAAAGCCTCGATCAGGATGCGGTAGACATTATTCTCGGGCTGCGGTTCGGTCAGACCGAGCGAGTTCACCTGTACCCCGTAGCGGAAACGCCGGTATTTCGGGTCGTCGATCCCATAGCGGTCCCGGCAGATTTCGTCCCACAAATCGACGAAAGCGCGCATCTTGCACATCTCGGTTACAAATCGGATGCCTGCATTCACGAAGAAGGAAATCCGCCCGACCATCTGGGGAAAATGTTCCTCGGGCACCTTGCCTTTCAGATCATCGAGCACCGCGCAAGCCGTCGCCAGCGCGAAGGCCAGTTCCTGCTGCGGCGTCGCGCCTGCTTCCTGCAGATGGTAGGAACAGACATTCATCGGGTTCCATTTCGGCAGATGCTCGCGCGTATAAGGCGCGACATCGGTGATCATGCGCAAGCTGGGCTCTGGCGGGCAGATATAGGTGCCGCGCGACAGATATTCCTTGATCAGATCATTCTGCACCGTCCCGTTCAGCTTCGAGACATCCGCCCCCTGCTCTTCCGCCACTGCAATATAGAGCGACAAAAGCCAGGGCGCAGTGGCATTGATCGTCATCGAGGTATTCATCTGTTCCAGCGGGATCTGATCAAACAGCATCCGCATGTCGCCCAGATGACAGATCGGCACACCCACTTTACCAACCTCGCCGCGCGCGAGTTCATGATCGCTGTCATAGCCGGTCTGTGTCGGCAGATCGAAGGCAACCGAAAGCCCGGTCTGGCCTTTGGACAGGTTGGTACGATACAGCGCATTCGAGGCTTTCGCGGTCGAATGGCCCGCATAGGTGCGAAACAGCCAGGGTTTATCTCTCTGGGGCCGTGCTTCGGTCATTATCTGCTCCTGACTCTGGTTCTGATCGCCCGTCAAGCGACAGGGGCTGCGCAACATTCTTATCATTTCGCATGGAATACACGCAAGATAATGTCAAGCCAAAATCGCTGCAATGCGGCGTAGCCTGAACAGGCTTCGGCTTGACTTCTGACGCAGGAACACTGTTTCGTCTGCATCTGTCCATATAGGCTGCGCGCCCGGACGTTGATCAGGATAGTTCGGATGGCGACCCCGCTTGACACTGTGACCCAGCGCCCCTTGCAAGAGGCGCTTGCGAAATTTGACGCGGGCACGCGTTTGTCCTTCCGACAAATCAGCCTGCTTGCGCAACATGCCCGCGCGACTGGGGACATGGGGTTCTATGTCACGATCTTCGCCCGGATCGACCCAGAGCTGCGCCCGCATTTCGAACAGAACAGCCATGCTGCCGTATTCCTGCGCAGTTCCGGCAAGGCCGCGGGCAATATCAATGTCTTTCGAAAGCTGCGCTACAGCTCGCTGCGCGGACCTGTGACAGCGTTCGAGAAGATCTATCGCAGCAACGGTGCGGATCTGCGGCGTCTGCAATGGGTCTACCGCAATCTATACGGGCAGCTGCCCTGCCCCATGCCCGAAATGCTGGAAATCGTGCACGGCAAGCGTCTGTCTGTCGTGCTGTTCGCATTCGAGCGGTTTCGCGCCATCTCAGCCGAGGGCCTGATCGAGACCCTGCGCGCCATGCATCGCTTCAGCTGCGCCCAGCCTGCCACGGCTTTTGACAGGATCGAACCTGCGATGATGCGGATGCCAAAGCTCTATCAGAACATGCGCGCCGCGCTGATCGGGCAACTTCATCTGGCCGGGGTTGCAGAAGATGATCTGGCGCAGGTCGAACGCAGCTGCATGGATGCAGGGTCTGTGTTCAACCATGGCGATCTGCATCGGTTCAATGTGGGGCAAACCGGGATGATCTATGATTGGGACACGGCCTGTTTTGCGCCCGCAGCCCTTGATCTCGGGCGCGGTCTTGCGGCCCTGACGCCGCTTACGGATATCGCTGTGCTGCACGGTGTCATTCGCAGTCAGTTTGGCTATGACCCCGCGCAAGACCGCACAGAGGTTGCACGGATCCTGTTCTTTTATCTGGTCTATGCGACACAGAAGCTGCGCAAGGAAGTCGATCCGAGGCCGGATCAGATCGCGACCCTGCGCGCGATTTTCAAAGATATTCGCGCAGCCTTCGCGCAGGGCTGAGCGCCATCGAGAGCAAAAGCAGCCGGACGAGCAGCCGTAAAGCGACCATTACGCTAGACCCATGCTTTTTCCCCGCATGGTAGGACAGGCTTGATCGATCTGGTGATTGCATGCAGGATGCAGGTCCAGCGGTTGCGAATTCCGGCTGGTATGCTGTCACTTGGGAGGGATGCCAGCCATGCTTGATGACACACAACAAGGTGTCATGCTGGAAATCCGGCGCAGACTTTTCGGCTATGCTTGTGCTCTCAGCCCGGACATGGCCAGTGCGGAAGACCTGTATCAGGACACGCTTCTGCGCGCCATGGCGGCAAAAGCGGCCCCCGATTGCAAACAGGCGTTCCGGGTCTGGATGTTCCGTATCATGCGCAATCTCTGGATCGACCGTCTCCGCGCGGCCGGAAGATTGCCGGACTTCGATGACGCGACCGAAGTCGAGGATCTCTCGGCCCATCCCGGAACGGATCTTGTGGTCAATGCGCTGGCGGTCCGGCAGGCCTTTCAGAGACTGTCCAAGGAGCATCGCGATATTCTGGCGCTGGTCGATATCTGCGGCTTCAGCTATGCCGAGGCGTCCGAGATGCTGGATGTGCCCACTGGCACGATCATGAGCCGGATCAGCCGCGCCCGGCGCGCGCTGGCCGCGCGCATGCAGGATGAAGTGCAGGTTGTCAGCTTTCCCGTCCGCCGGGTGCGGCGCAAACTGGGGGACGGCCCATGACGCAAACTCTTTCAAACGCTGCGCTCAATGGGTTTGTCGACGGGGAACTGACACCGCGCGAGGCCGCGCATGTCGCAGAACTGATGGCGAAAGACCCGTCAGTCGCGCGTCAGGTGGCCCATCTGCACCAGCTCAAGGCCGCTTTGTCCTCGATGCCCGATACTGTCGTGCCGCCGGAGGTACGGCATCTCGCTGCCCGACCTGATACGCCCTCAACACGGCCAGGACGCGCGGCTGTTGGCGTGGGTGCCATGCTGGTTGCGCTCTTGTGGTCCGCGCCGCTGTCGCCCCCGGAGCCGCCAAATTCCGTCGTCACGTTCCAGAAGCAACATGATATCTGGTCCCAACAGAGCGCGCAAATCGCGCAGGTCGCGCTTCCCGCAGGTTTCGCCTGGCTGACCCCTGTGATGCAGGCCAGCGGTCTGACATTGATGCATCACGCCCATGATGGGGCTGTGCAGCATTTCGGTTTCAAGGGTGTGAATGACTGCCGTCTCAGCCTGTTTGTGACACAGGCGACCGGGCCGCAAAGCCCCCTGCGCCTGTCCCTGAGTGATCAGGTGCAACATTCGGAATGGCATACCGGCACAGCACAGTTTGAACTGATCGCGCGCGACATGGCGCCTGCGCGCTTTGCCACTGTGGCGACAAGTCTGCATCGTGACAGCCAAGCCTATCGCACGGACCACCAATTGCACCTTGCCCTGCAACAGGCCGCACGACTGCCCTGCTCCGCATAATTTTTTCACGCGGCAGGGAATATTCCATATCCAGGATGCGTCTTATCTATTGGGAAGGTAAATTGCGGCAATTTGTCTCAACCTTCCCGGACTGGCTCTGACCATGGGAGGATGAACAGCATGCCAAGAAAAGATCGCGGGCTTATCGAGCTTTATCACGATGATCCGGAACGCGCGGAATATCTGGTTTTCGGTCGCAAGGCGGGACCGAATCGCCGCGGTTTTCTGAAAGGGGCCGGATTGGCCTCGATGGGGGCCGTGCTGGGCACAACCATTCCCTTCAGCAGCCATATGCCCGCAGGTCTGATGCCGGCCGCGCTGGCGGAAACTGTCAGTGATTTCACGTTTGACGCCAAACATGCTGATATGATCGTGCATAATGACCGGCCGGTGAATGTCGAAGCGGCAGTGCACCTGCTTGATGATGATGTGACCCCGGCCGACAAGCACTTCATCCGCAACAATGGCACCATGCCGATGCCGATGAGCAAATCCGATTGGCGGCTGACAATCGATGGCGAAGTCAATGACGCGCTGGAACTGAGCTATGACCAGCTGATGAATGATTTCGACCATGTCACGATCCGCGCCCAGCTGGAATGTGGCGGCAATGGTCGTGCAGGCTTCAACCCGCTGCCACGCGGCAACCCCTGGACCATCGGCGCTATCGGCAATGCCGAATGGACTGGCGTGCGCCTGTCAGACATTCTGCGCCGTGCAGGGCTGAAACCGTCGGCAGTCTATACTGGCCATTACAGCTATGACGAGCATCTCTCTGGCGATCCGGAACGTCCCGCGATTTCGCGTGGTGGCCCGATCGACAAGATGATGGACCCGCATACGATTGTCGCAATCAAGATGAATGGCGGCGATATCCCGATTGAGCATGGCTATCCGGCACGCGTCGTTGCCCCGGGTTGGGCGGGATCGGTCAGTCAGAAATGGGTCACGCGGATCTGGGTGCGCGACCGCGAACATGACGGGCCAGGCATGACGGGGCTGAGCTACCGCGTGCCGCGCTTCCCTGTCGCGGCAGGGGCCGAGGTGGCGCATGAAGATATGATGGTCATGGGCTCGATGGTGGTCAAATCTGCGATCACCAATCCTGTGGCAGGTGCCGAAGTGCGCGCAGGCGCACCGTTCCAGATCCGGGGTCAGGCCTGGGCGGGCGATAATCATGTGGTCCGGATGGAAACCTCGATTGATTTCGGCGCGACCTGGCAGACTGCGGAATTGCACGCGCCTCATAACCGCTATTCCTGGCAGCGCTGGGAACAGACCATCTTCCCGCCACAGGCCGGCTATTATGAAGTCTGGTCGCGGGCAACCGATAATCAGGGCAACAGCCAGCCAATGGTCGTTCCCGGCTGGAACCCGCGGGGCTATCTGAACAATGCCTGCCACCGCATCCACTTTACTGCAGTGTAAGGACACAAAAACTAGATGAAGAAACCTGTAACCCATCTTGGGGCGGCTTTGGCCGCCCTGCTTTTGGCAGTCCCCGTTCAGGGTCTGGCCGATGAGCGCATCACCCGTCTGGCCGATGTGCCCGAAGATTTCGAATTCCACCCGCTGCCCCCCGGCGAGGGTGTGGATGAAGTCTATTATGGCTGCATTGCCTGCCATTCGTTGCGTACAGTCACCAATGGTGGCTATTCCCGGCGGGTTTGGGACGAATTGCTGGACTGGATGGTGGAAGATCAGGGCATGATGGATCCTGAACCAGATGTGCGCGAAGCCATGCTGCACTATCTGTCCACCTATATTGGTGAAGATTGGGAAGGATAAAGCGCAGGGCTTACATCCACGCGGCGTGCGTCATCGCCGCCGAGCTGGATCAAAAAAGGGCGGCTGGTTGATACCAGCCGCCCTTTTTTGAAGAAAAATCAGTGAAGAAGCTGATTTTCTGGTGCCGCTGAAGGGACTCGAACCCCCGACCCCATCATTACGAATGACGTGCTCTACCAGCTGAGCTACAGCGGCACCTTGGGGCGCTCTTTAGCACCGGTTTTCGTGCCCCACCAGCCCTTTCAGTCAGATTTTTTCGCAGTCTCCAGCGTCTCTTCGGCCTGAGCATCAACGATATCCGACGCCTCTGCCTCATCAACCGGGGGCTTGCCGACGATCAAGGGCAACAGCGCGGCCTGCGCTTCACCCGGCCCTGTGCCTTCAGGCGGATCGCGCCATTCCAGCGTGTCGAACGCCCCGCAATTGTCGCAGATCGCCTGCCAGGATGTGTGCACATGCTGACACTTGCTGCAGACCCATTGCGGACCACGCGCCGCAGACACCGCCCGCGCCAGCCAGCCGCGCACGACTGTATCATCTGCCCCTTCACCGCGCTCGATGGCGGCCATGATCGTGAGCGCGCGCGCTGTCGGCGACTTCTCGTAAAGATCGCCCAGAGCCCGACGCGCTGCCGGGAAATCTTCGGCTGCAAGCAACAGTTCTGCGCGCAGCATCTTGGTTTCTGCCACTTCAGGCCCCTTGCGCAGCAAACCCTCGAATCGGATCACCCGCTGGCGCGGCGTCTCTTCTGGTTCGATCGCGGCATAGGCGGCTGCGAGATCGGGATGGGGCTGTGCCTTCCAGGCCTTCTTGAGCGCTTTGGTCGCGTAGCTGCTATTCCCTTGTGCAATCAATGCATGGGCAGCCGCCACGGCAGCAGGGATCAGATCAGGCGAAAGACGGTTGGCTTCAATAGCTGTTTCACGCGCCCGATGCATGTCGCCCGATGCCGCGAGTGCATCCGCCGCCTGAAGTGCCAGGATCGCATCGCGTCTGCGCCAGACATCGCGCGGCAGATGGCCTGCGGATTTCTTGAGCATCAGCGTCTTGCGCGCCCCGGTCCAATCTTCGGCTTCGGTCTGCATGGACAAGAGCAAGTCTTGCGTGGGTTCATGCGCCGGCTCCATATCAAGTGCCTTCTGGGCCAGCGCGCGCGCCTTGTCCTTGTCGCCTTGGCCCATCTTGGTGCGCATCAGACCCTGAACTGCAAGGAAGCGACTGCGATTGTCGGTCAGCAAGGCTTTGTAACGCTCTTCGGCAAGCGCCTGATTGCCCTTCTGCTCTGCGGCCTGGGCAACCAGCAGATTGGTCAATACAGGGCGGTTGAGCAGCTTATGTGCCTTTTCTGCCCGCACAATTGCCGCTTTGCCATCGCCCTCGGCTTGCGCGATCAGGGCACCAAGCAGCGCATCAAGTCCCCGTTTTTCGCGGTTTCGGGTGAAATACCGACGGATTGCGGTTTCATCGCCATTCATGAAACGCAGCACGGCAAAGATCAGTCCGATCACTTTCAGCACGATCCACAGCGCCACCAGAAGCGCCGCGAGCACGCCAAGCGCCATCAGCGGGCTGAGCACGAATTCCAGATCGAAAATCCGCAATTCGACAGTCTGCGTGCTGTCCATCAACTGACCGAAACCGAAGGCCAGCCCAATCACCACCGCCACGAAAAGCAGGATTTTAATCAATGTCCAAAGCATCTGTGGCGTCCTTACTGATTCGTAACTGTGTTGGCGAAATCGTCGATGGCGGCATGGGCATCGCGATGGGCAAGCGCGTCGTCACGCCATGGCGCAAGCGCAGCCATGGCCGGTCCGGGCAGCGCCTCCAGTTCGGCGAGCGTGCCGTCCAGATCCCCCTCTGCGATCATCGCCCCTGCGCGCGACAGGATGGCATCCGGGTCATCGCCCTCGCGCGGCGCAGTCGAGCGCACACCGAGTTGCGAGCGGAAGAAATTCTCCAGCCGCGCAGCCGGACCACCCGAGTCATCTTCCTGATAAGTCGAGCGAAGCGCTGCACGCGCGGCAGCCGGGAAGCTCTCTTGCAAGCTCTCAAGGGTCTGCACCCCCTGCCCGGCCGGAGCGGCAAGCGCATCAGGCACAGTGACGCCCGCATCTTCCAACAGCGTAATTGCTTCGGGATAGGCAGCGCCGCTGTCCAGGGCCGCGCGCATGATCTCCAGACCAGCACGCGCGAGCGATGTGTCGATCGAGGCTTCTGCTTCCACGACCCGACGCTCTGCGATATCCCTGACATCTGCAATCTCGTCGCGGATCTCTGCGATTTCGTCCTGCAACCCGCCCAGACGCGTCGCGCTTTCGCCCTGCGCGCCTTCCAGAGTGTCGAGCTGTTGCGTGATCTGGGAGACTTCGCGTGCAAGCGCGTTCAGCTGGGCTACGAGTTGGACCTCACGGTCGACGTCATCGCTGCTGGCAAACTCGGCGCGCAATGCGTCCATGCCGGCTGCGACTTCGCCGGAAACATCAAACTCATCAAGCGCAGTGCGCAGGTCCGCGAGATCACTTTCTATTCCGGACAGATCGGGAGCATCCGGAATCGCAGCAACAGAGCCGCGCAGATCGGCCAATTCGCGCTGCAAGCTCGCGATTTCGGCACTGAAATCATCTGGCACACCGAACAGATAGTAATGTGCGCCGAAACCGATACCGCCTGCCAAAAGGCCGCCCAACAAAAGCGGGAAAACCCCGCGCTTGGGAGGCGGCGGCGGCGGGGGCGTCGGTGCTGCAATCGGAGGCTCGGAGGCTTTGAATGTATCTGAGGCAGAGCTCTCTGGCGCAGAGGTGTCGGATCCAGTGGCTTCCGGCTGCGACCCGGCAGGCTCTTCTATCGGTGTCGCGTCATGCTTGTCTTCTGCACTGCGGTCAGATGTCGTCCCAGCCACATGCTCGGTCGCGTCAGCGGGTTTGTCAGTAATATCCGTCAGGTCACTTGCGTCAGTGCTCTTTGGCGTCTTCGCTGCGTTCTCTGATGTCTCGGAAGCTTGCGAGTTTTCTTCCTCTACATCCGGTGTGTCGGTCTCACGAACAGTCTGAGGGTCCGGCGCATCTAGCTCGGCATTTGCCTGTGTCGTGGACGCTGGTGCTGTGACTGCCTCGGTCTTGTCCGTGCTTTCGGGTGTCTTGGAGGCGTCAGCCATTTCGATCGCCTCGCCCTGGGGCTGATCAGTCGGCCCTGTCGTGTCAAAAAGTGCCTCTGACTTTTCGCGCTCGGGCACAGGCGTCGATATCTCATCGGGCGTCTTGTCGGCGCTGCTCGAACTTGTCGTGTCGCCTTTAATACCTGCATCGGTGTTTCTACCGGCCCCAGCACGACCGACATTCTTTCCTCTATTCGTCCTACGCGCCAAACCTCGTCCCCCAAACCCATGCGCTGCAGCGCAGCAGCCTCTGCTTTGCGTTCACCTTAGCTTGGCTTTCCGAAAGGCTCAAGCTCCGCTTGCGTCGCAGCAAGCGCCGCGAGCATTCCGGGGGCATCCGGCGCAGAAGCGATCCGGCAAGACGCCATCGGCAGCTCTGCCAGGGCTTTCGCTGCAGCAGGGCTGATCGCAACCCCGTGCAGATGCGACCCGGTCAGTGCAAGCTTGCGCAAGGCCCCTGAAATGAGTGTTGCAGAGCGCGGCGAGAATGCGGCCAGCACGAAAACGCCACCGGCCTGCAAACGGGTTCTGGCCTGTGGCTCCAGCGGCAGTGCATCCTGACTGTAGACGACCAGACCTTTGGCTTCATGGCCAAGCGCACGCAGCTCTGAAATGATATCGGCTGCGACATGCGCCCCGCGCAGATGTAGAAACGGCCCCAACGTGCCTGCGGCCTCGATATCGCGGATGAGCGCGCGCGCGTCGCCGCCCGCCTCGTGGACAATTGTGAACCCGGCCTGTCGCGCCGCCTGGGCTGTCGCTGGTCCCACGGCCCAGAGTGGCAGGTCGCGCTGTTGGGTGCCCCGTGCCAGCGCCGCGACAGCATGGCGCGATGTCACAATCCCTGTGCGGATACGGTCCAGCGCCCTGAAAGGCAGCGGCAGCAGCGCGATGTCGATCAGGGGCGCGATCAGGATTTCGCCGCGCCAGCCCTGCTGAAGCGCTTGCGCTGCGAATTGCTCGGCCTGCGCATGGGGACGGGTCAGCAAAAGGCAAAGGGTCATGGTCGCTTCGTTTCGGGCAATGTTTCAGGCAATGCAGGATCAGACCTTGTAGAACATGGTGCGCAGGATTGTGCACCCTTGGAAGCAGTGCTAGCTGGAAATGACGTGCTTTTGCAACCGGAGCCCTGATGACCACCCCCACCGCTGCGCAACCGCTGACTGTCCTGGGCATCGAGAGCAGTTGCGATGATACAGCTAGTGCTGTGCTGCGCGCGAGGACAGGTCAGCCGCCCGAAATCCTGTCTTCACTGGTCTGGGGCCAGACTGATCTGCATGCCGATTTCGGCGGTGTGGTGCCCGAACTTGCCGCGCGGGCACATGCGGAAAAACTGGATCTGGCCGTCGAGGCCGCGCTGGACGAGGCCGATATGACGCTCGGACAGATCGACGCGATTGCCGTCACTGCAGGGCCGGGGCTGATCGGGGGTGTGCTCTCTGGGGTGATGCTGGCGCGGGGTCTTGCTGCGGCCACTGGGCTGCCCCTGATCGGGGTCAATCATCTTGCCGGTCACGCCCTGACCCCGCGCCTGACCGATCAGATCGCCTTTCCCTATCTGATGCTGCTGGTCTCGGGCGGGCATTGCCAGTTCCTGATTGTCGCGGGCCCGGACCAGTTCACGCGGCTTGGCGGCACAATCGACGACGCGCCGGGCGAGGCCTTTGACAAGGTCGCGAAACTTCTCGGTCTGCCGCAACCCGGTGGCCCGTCCGTCGAGCGCGCAGCGCAGACAGGCGATCCGGGCGCGATCGCCCTGCCCCGCCCGCTTCTGGACCGGCCCGGCTGTGATCTGTCCTTTTCCGGATTGAAAACAGCGCTTTTGCGTGCACGCGACCAGCGCGTTAGCGATCAAGGCGGTTTGCGCTCGCAGGATCGCGCGGACCTTTGCGCAAGTTTTCAGGCCGCTGTTACAGATGTGCTGTGCGAAAAATCCCGCCGCGCGCTGGCGCTCTATCTGGAACTTGAACCAGAGCAGCCTGTTTTTGCAGTTGCAGGCGGCGTTGCGGCAAACCAGATGCTGCGCGCAGGGCTTGAACAGGTCGCAGTGCAAAAGGGCGCGCGCTTTCTGGCCCCGCCTCTGGCCTTGTGCACGGATAATGCAGCGATGATCGCCTGGGCCGGGATCGAGCAGTTGCGCGCCGGGCATGCCTGCACAGCCTTCACGGCCCGCCCGCGCTGGCCTTTGGATCAATCCGCCGC